>JAYYRS010000350.1:0-8789 GCA_036126975.1 Myxococcota bacterium | reverse complement strand
AGAACCCCGATGAGGTCTTCAGCCAGTTCGCCGACCTGTTCGGCGACCTGTTCGGCTTCGGCGGGGGCGGGGGCCGGAGCCGCGGCGGGGGCCCCCGCGCACGGCGAGGTGCCGACCTCCAGTTCCAGGTCGAGCTCGACTTCCTCGAGGCGATCCACGGCGTAACCAAGGAGGTCGAGATTCCGCGGCAGGCCCACTGTGAACGTTGTGATGGCACAGGGGCGGAACCCGGCAGCAGCCCGGTGACGTGTGACATGTGCAACGGGCAGGGCGAGGTCATCCAGTCACAGATGTTCATCCGAATCCGGACGACCTGCCCGAAGTGTCGCGGGAGCGGCCAGATCATCAAGGACCCCTGCACGAGCTGCGGAGGGAAGGGACGGGTCCGCAAGACGAGCAAGCTCTCCGTGAACGTCCCCGCGGGGGTCGACAACGGTCTGCAGCTCCGCCTCACCGGCAAGGGCGATGAAGGTTCACCCGGTGCGCCTCCCGGCGACCTGTATGTGGCGATCAACGTCCGCTCTCACGAGTTCTTCAAGCGCGACGGCGATGACATCCTCTGCCAGATCGGCATCAGCTACGCCCAGGCGTGCCTGGGGGCGGACATCGAAGTCCCGACGGTGGACGAAGACGGCGAGTCCGCACCGCTCGAGATCCCGGCCGGTACTCCGTCCGGCAAGGTCTTCACACTGCGTGGCAAGGGAGCGCCCCGCCTGGGCGGCCGACGCGGCCGCGGAGACCAGCACGTCCAGGTCGTCGTCAGGGTTCCCACCAAACTGAAGAAGGAGGAGGAGGACCTCATCCGACAACTCGCGGAGGTGCAGGGCACCCGCGTCGAGCACAAGAGCTTCTTCAAGCAGGTGTGGGACGACCTCACCCGCTGACGCCGTGGCGCCCAGCCACACCCGGCCGCGCTACCCCGAGGGCACCGGAGGATCATCTTCCCCTTTCGAATGGGGCCCGCCCTGGTCTGCAGCGGCCTCCTCCTTGCGACGCGCCAGCTCCTCGACCGCCGCCGCTCTCCGAGCCGCGCGTTCTTCCCGGATGCTCACCGCGGCATCCTCCAGTGCGGCCAGGCGGCCGTCCCGGGCCGCGTGGCGCTCCGCGAGCTCCGCCTCCGCGGCGCTCGCGAGGTCGTCCGCCAGTGCCTCGACCGTGGCTCCGATCGACCGCGTGGCCTCCGCCGCGACCGACCCTGAGCGGTGCCGTGCGACCGCGCGGCGGAAGGCGTCGAGGAATCCCATGTTGCAATCCTATCTCGCCAGGGCCGCCCCCATCGTCGGGTTACCAAACCCATGGGAGGTGGAGATGCACCTGCTCGTCCTGCTCTCCGCACTCGCCGGCTGTGGCGGCACGCCCCCGGGTCCCATCGCGAAACCCGACGGTCCGACGCTTCCGGTGTGTCCCGCCTCCCGAAACTGCCTGAGCAGCCAGGCAGACCCCCGCGACGCCGAGCACCACACCGACCCGCTCGTAATTCACGGCGATCCCGCGAGCGCCATCGCTCGCCTGGCCACCATCATCGATGCCCACGCGCGAACCACGGTCACATACCAGAGCCCGACGGCGCTGCGCGCCACCTACACCTCCCGGATCTTCCGGTTCATCGATGACGTCGAACTCCGACTTGATGTCGAGCAGGGTGTGGTGCACGTTCGCAGCGCATCACGCGTCGGATACGACGACCTGGGCGCAAACCCCCGGCGCGTCTCGAAGATCCGTTCGGACTGGGAAGCGGCACGCTGAGGCCCGCCGGCGGTACGCTGCGCCCATGCTTCCGGACCTTGAATCCCTCCGATGCTTCGTCGCTGCAGCGGACACCCTCAACTTCCGGGCAGCCGCCCGCGTCGTCGGGCTCACTCCCGCAGCCCTGGGACAGCGAATACGCCAGCTGGAAAGCGTGCTCGAGGTCCGACTCTTCCACCGGACGACCCGGAAGGTGGAGCTGTCGGAGGCGGGCATGGCCCTGCTGCCCAAGGCGCAGGATGCCCTGGCGCTGGCAAGGGAGTGCGTCCGTGCGGCGCGCGGCGAGCTGGGTCCGCCACCCATGCAGCTCACGGTCGGCACACGCCATGAGCTTGGACTGTCCTGGGTGCAACCCCTGCTGCCGGACCTGGAGGCCCAGTTCCCCCATGTGACCTTCCATCTCTACTTCGGCAGTGGAGCCGACCTCGCCCTCCGGCTGCTGGGCCATGAGATCGACTGCGCGATCAGCTCGAGGCGAATCACGGAGCCCGGCCTGGAGTCGGTGAACCTGCACCGCGAGGACTATGTATTCGTGGCATCGCCTCACCTCCTGGCCGAGATTCCCCTGGAGTCTCTCGCCGACACCGGATCCCACACGCTGCTGGACATCCACAGCGGACTGCCCCTGTACCGGTACTTCCGGGAGACGCCCGAGGTCGGAGACGTCCTCCGATTCTCGGAGTTCCGTCGGATGGGGACCATCGCCGCCATTCGAGCCGGCGTGATGCGGGGCACCGGTGTCGCCGTGCTGCCGGCGTACCTGGTGCAGGCTGACCTCGCGATCGGCGACCTCGTGCAGGTGCTCCCCGACATCTCCCTGCAGCCGGACTGGTTCCGCCTTGTGTTCCGGACCAACGATCCCCGCACCAGCACGTTCCGGGCGATGGGGGATGCGATGCGGATGCACCCGCTTCGCTGAAGGCAACCGGTCGGCAGTGTCAGGCGTCCGGTTCTTCGTCTGACCCATCGATGGGCTGCTGGCTCTCCAGCTCCGATGCCGTCGCCACCCGGATGTCCTTGATTTCGATATCGAAGGTCAGGTCCACCCCAGCCAGCGGGTGGTTCTGGGAGAGCAGGGCGTAGTCATCCTCGATCGCGACAACCCAGAGGCCGACCTCTGTTCCGTCCGCCAGCTCAGCCAGGATGGGCATTCCCTCTTCGATGTCGGGCGGAAGCTCTGCGCGTTCGACGCGCTCGGGGTCCTCGCCGTCGTGCTCGCCGTAGGCCTCCGCTGCGGGTACGACGACCTTGAAGCTGTCACCCACCGCGTGGCCAGTCATCCTCGCCTCGAGTCCCGACACGATGTTGCCGGCTCCGTGGAGGTACGGAATCGGCCCTTCTCCCGCGACGGTCTCGATGACCGCGCCGTCGGGTCCAGAGAGGGTGTACTCGAAGAGGACGACGACACCGTCCTGCACGGTCAGGGAATCAGACATGGATGCTCCCGGGGTGGGCCGGCGGGGCCAGCAGATGCGCGCGGGACCCCCCGGCGCACCGGCGCCGTAGCACGGGTTGCGCCCGCCGGCGCGAACCTGCGACCCGGGTGTCACCCGACCGTCGCGCCGCGGCGAACCGGCACCGACTGTCGCTGCCCCGCATGCCAGCCCGGGAATTCCTGGCTTCGTCTGCGGCGCCCCTGGTACCAGCGGGTGCCCTCCCGTGGGCGCGGCGTCATCGATCCACCCATGCCATCATGGGCCCGGGAGGCGGCGTGAACCCCTGGATCGACCACCCCGTGCTCGTGACCGGTGCCACCGGTCTCCTCGGTGGCTGGCTCGTGCGTGCGCTCCGCTCTCGCGGAGCAGAGGTGCATTGCCTCATCCGCGACCACGGTCCCGCTGCGAGGCTCCCCGTTGCCGGACCCGGCCCGGAGACCACCACCGTCCATGGTGGCCTCAACCAGACGATGCTGCTCGAACGGGTCCTGGGTGAGCGGGAGATCCGTACGGTATTCCATCTGGGCGCCCAGACGCTGGTGGGCGCCGCGAAGCGGAATCCCGTCAGCACCTGGGACAGCAACATCCGTGGAACCTGGTCGCTGCTCGAGGCCTGTCGTCGGTCTCCCGCGGTCCAGGCCATCGTGGTCGCAAGTTCGGACAAGGCCTACGGCGACGCCGAGGGCGCGGCCTACACCGAGGACATGGACCTGCGACCGGTCTCTCCCTACGACGTATCGAAGGCCTGCGCCGACCTCATCAGCCGATCCTACGCAGCCACATGGGACCTGCCGGTCGCGCTGACCCGATGCGGAAACTTCTATGGAGGCGGAGACCTGAACTGGAGCCGCCTCGTCCCCGGAACGATGCGCGCGGTCATCCGCGGCCTCCGGCCCGTCATCCGGTCGGATGGCACTCCCGTACGAGACTTCCTCCACGTCGATGATGCGGTCTCCGGCTATCTCGCCCTTGCCGAACGGCTCCGTGCCGATGCCACCATCCGCGGCCGGGCCTACAACCTCTCCCACGAACACCCGGTCATGGTCCGTGACGTTGTCGAACTGATCCTGGCATTGGCAGACTGCGATCTCGAGCCGTTGATCCTCGACGAGGCCGGGGATGAGCTCCCTTTCCAGGCGCTCGATACGACGAGGGCCCGCACCGAGCTGGCATGGTCCCCATCCATCGATCTCGCCGAGGGCATGGCGCGCACGCTGGCCTGGTACCGCAACCACCTCGCCTGAACGCACTGTCTGTCCCCGACCCGCCCGAAACGGAGCCTTCGTGAAGCTTCATCCACTGCCCCTCGCTGGTGCCTACCTTCTTGAGCAGGAGCCCTTCACGGATGCGCGGGGGCAATTCAATCGCACCTTCGATGCGCCCCTGCTGGACGCCCACGGCTTGCAGAGCCGCGTCGCCCAGGCGGCCCTGAGCTCCAACAACCGTGCCGGCACCCTCCGCGGCCTGCACCTGCAGCTCCCTCCCGCCGCCGAGGCGAAGACCATCAGCTGCTGGCGCGGGGCAATCCATGACGTCATCGTCGACCTGCGAACCGGTTCCTCCACACGCGGACGCTGGTACGCCACCACCCTGCGCGCCGGCGACAACCGGATGCTCTACGTCCCCGAAGGCTTCGCACACGGCTACCAGGCGCTCGAAGACGACACGATTGCCCACTACACCATGAGCGCCCCGTACGCTCCGGAACACGCACGGGGCATCCGCTGGAACGACCCGCAGCTGGGCATCCCATGGCCACTCCGGGACCCCATCCTGAGCGATCGGGACGCGACCCTGCCCACGCTCGTCGAGTTCCTCTCGGGACCAGAGGCACGGGGACTTCCCAGGGTCTGATTCAGAACGTGCCGCCGAGGCCAAAGTACAGGATGGCTGCCGCAGCCGTACCCGCAAGCAGCCCGATGCCGACCGTCCAGCCATGGCGAGGGAGCTGGTCGATCTCCAGAGTGGATTCTGGAAATGCGGCCTCGTAGGCCGCTGCGGCGCGCTTCACGTAGTCGGTGTCTGACTCTTCCTCCGACCGGTCTTCCGCCCACGAGACCAGGTCGCGGGCCACGTCCTCGCAGAGCCGCAGCATCGACTGCATCGAATCCCATCCCGCCGCGAGGCCCGACAGGGTGGTGCCCAGCGACCTCGCCGCCTGGAAACCGGGTGGCCCATCGTGGGTGCGGGATGTCGTGCAGTAGTGGTAGCTGGCTTCGCTCGACAGCACCCGGGTCATCTCGTTCCCGTGGGTCGCGTCCACGCGCTCTGCGCCCGCGATCACTGCTTGGAGCCAATCGTCCACCCGAGCGCCGAGGATCCACTGGTTCGCGGCCTGGGCGATGTCTCCATCCGACACTGCCGCCTTGCCATCCTCCAGGATCGTGTCCCGCACCATGCGGCCCACGAACATGCGCTGCACCTCATCCATCCGGTCGACGCGGACTCGGAGGCGTTGGACATCCGGCAGGGACATCTGTCGGCCGGCGCGTTCCCGGAGGAGATCTGCGATCCGCGCCTGGGCCTCCTCGGCCGACCCCATGTTGAACGTGAAGTAGTGATCAGTATCTTCGTAGACCTCGCGGGTGCGTGTCTCGGTCTGCGTCTCGCCATCGGCGTCCGTGGTGGTGACCGTGTAGATCTCCGTGCGGTAGTTGTGGCGGTTGTCGTACTGCCAGGCATCTCCCAGTGCGCCGGCGGCCCCAAGGGCCACCTCCGCCAGCACACGGAAGTCATCGAACCGTTCTCGTACGGCATCCGCGCCCGCCTGCACGCCCTCACATGCCGGCACCAGGACATCCGCTCGGATCACGGCCTCCACCGAGGTCCTGCCCACCTTGCGCGCCCGGGTCGCATTCCACGCGTCGGTCACCGCCATGGTCATCTCATGAACGGCGGCCAGGAACCGGGTCGTCTCATCGTGCTCACCGTCGACGGCTTCCGACAGGGCGGGAATGTAGGGCAGCACCCGCGCACGCGCCGCGAAATGGCGGTGGATGCCATAGGCAACGCCTCCCCCCACGAGCAGGAATGCGAGGGTGGCGGCCGCACCTGGTTCGGTGAGGAGCTGCTCCTGGCGCATCAGGAAGTCGAGAGCGCTGACAGACACACCCTGGCTTTCTTCCTGCACGGTTCGCTCCCTCTGCCCCCGCGGCGTATCCCGCATCGTGGCGTCCCGGGGGTTGCCACGGCCGCGCTGGTGCACATGGGGTTCCGGTCCACCGAGCCGGGAATCCGCTTCCCCGGGTTCCGGCTCGCTCCCTCCCCGCGCATGCGCTGGAGCAACCTTGTCCGAGCCATCCATATCCGACATCGAAGCACGCATCCGTGCCGTCCAGCCCACACTCGCCCGGATCCGCGAGGAGGTCGGACGGGTCGTGGTCGGCCAGCAGGTCATGGTCGACCGGCTCATCATCGGTCTGCTCTGTGGTGGGCACGTTCTGCTCGAGGGCGTGCCCGGCCTGGCGAAGACGCTGTGCGTTCGCACGCTGTCCGATGCCCTCGACCTCCGGTTCAAGCGCATCCAGTTCACGCCGGACCTGCTGCCGGCCGACGTCGTGGGAACCCAGATCTACAACCCCCGGACCAGCGACTTCACGACCCACCGCGGGCCGGTGTTCGCAAACATCGTCCTGGCGGACGAGATCAATCGCGCCCCGGCCAAGGTCCAGGCAGCATTGCTCGAGGCGATGCAGGAGCGGCAGGTCACGATCGGCGACGAGACATTCGCCTTGCCGGACCCCTTCCTGGTCCTCGCGACCCAGAATCCGATCGAGCAGGAGGGCACCTATCCGCTGCCGGAAGCCCAGTCCGACCGCTTCATGCTGAAGGTCAAGGTGGGCTACCCCACGAAGAACCACGAGCTGGAGATCCTCACCCGGGCCAGTGCACCCCCGCCAACGATTGAAGCCGTGGCCGGCACCGCAGCCCTGGCCGAAGCACAGTCCGTCATGGCGTTGCTGCGCATGGAACCCGTCGTCGCCTCGTACATCGTCAATATCGTCCACGCGACGAGGGACCCCGCAAGGGCCGGCCTGCCCGACCTCGGTCGCCTGGTGGAGTTTGGCGCCTCCCCTCGCGCAACACTCTCCCTGGCCGCCGCGGCTCGCGCGCACGCCTTCCTTGAGGGCCGGGGCTATGTGACCCCGGATGACGTCAAGGCGATGGGGCTGGATGTACTGCGGCACCGCGTTCTGCTCACGTATGAGGCCGAGGCCGAAGGTCTCGCCGTCGACGAGGTGATCCTCCGCATCTTCGAGCGGGTCCCCACCCCCTGAACGAATCCACGGGACGCTTCGCGCCATGCTCACTCCCTCCGAGCTCCAACAGATCCAGCGGTTGCACCTGCAGCTGAAGCGACGCGTGGATTCGCCCTTCGCGGGCGAATACCGCTCCGCGTTCCGCGGCCAGGGGATGGAGTTCGAGGAAGTCCGTCCCTATGTTCCCGGGGACGATGTCCGCCACATCGACTGGAACGTGACCGCCAGGACGGGAGAGCCATTCGTGAAGGTCTTCCGTGAAGAGCGCGAGCTGACGCTGATGCTCGTGCTCGACCGCTCGGGCTCTCTTCGGACAGGGACGGGAGGCCCGGACGAGCGGACGGACAAGGGGCTGCAGGCCGCCCGACTCGCCGGCGCTCTCGCATGGGCCGCGGTCCGGAACGGCGACCGGGTCGGAATGCTGAGTTTCACCGACCGGGTCGAGGACTTCCTGCCGCCTCGGAAGACCCGGGGGCATGCCGGGTCGGTGCTTCGCGCCGCGTTTGATGAACCGCCGGCCCGCCGGGGCACGAACATCGCTGGGGCGCTCGAGCATCTGGGACGTGTCCTGAACCGGCGCGCGGTCATCTGCGTGCTCAGCGACTTTCTCTGCCCGGTGCCCTTCCAGCAGCCGCTCTCCGTGCTGTCGCACCGGCATCAGGTCAACTGCTTCCTGGTGCATGACCCGCTGGAGGCTGCGATGCCCGCGGTCGGCCTCATCGAGGTCGAGGATGCGGAGACCGGTCGCACGCGGCTCCTTGACAGCCGAACGGTGCGCGCGAAGACCCCCGTCTCGCAGCGGCTCCAGCGGTTGCGGGCCAGCGGTGCCTGGGCCAGCCCGGTCAGCACCATCGAGGACCCATTCCATCAGCTGCTTGCCCACTTCCGGAAGCTGGAGCGTACGCGATGACCCCGCTGCTCCTCCTGCTCGCCGGCTGCGGTCCACAGACCCTGCCGGCTCTGGCGCCCGCACCTGCAGACCTGACGGTCGTCGTCGCGGACAAGAAGGTGGCCACATCCCAGAGCGCCCAGCTGATCGTGCGGACCTGGAGCGCGCCCGGCTGGAGCGTCCCCCAGCCGGAACCCGAGGCCGAGGGCCTCACAGCGACCCTGATGGAACGAGAGGGTCCCACGGTGGTGGGGCAGCGGGAACGGTGGACCACGACCTGGGCCCTCACAGGACCTGACGGGAGCTACGTGATCACCCTGCCGGAGGTGACCGCGAGCGGCCCGGACGACCAGACACGTGCACTGGCTCCCGCTCCTGTATTCATCGACATCGGGGTGGAGGGGCCGCTCGCCTCCGGGATCGGGGAGTTCGAGGCCGCCCCTCCCCCCGAAGGTCCAC
>JAYYRS010000349.1:0-4357 GCA_036126975.1 Myxococcota bacterium | reverse complement strand
AGGATGCGCGCGATCCCGGTCCGCCACGCGTACGTTCGTGTCGAGGTTGCCGAAGCTTCCGCCACGCAGGACCCGCCAGGGACCGGATGGGGGTGCGACCCGATCTGGAACCTGTCCGCCCGGGTAGGCCGCGTAGCCATCCCAGATCCACTCCCAGACGTTGCCGGACATGTCATGCAGACCGAATCCATTCGGGGCCTTCTGACCGACCGGATGGGGCGAATCCCGACTGTTGCTGACGGTCCAGGCGACCCCGTCCGCCTCGTCTCCGCCTGCGTAGCGGAGGTCCGTCCCGGCCCGCGCGGCGTACTCCCACTCCGCCTCCGTCGGCAGCCGGTACCCATCTCGATCCAGATCCGCGGTCACCCGGACGGCCATGGCGTCGCAGGCCGAACGTGAGAGTCCAGGCTCCATGCCCTTCGGAAGCCGGTACACGGTCTCGTGGCCGTGGATGACGCTCAGGGCATTCGCGAAGATCAGCGCCTCGCACCAGGAAACCTGCTCGACTGGGCACCCTGCGCCGCAGCCATCGAACGCCGACGGCTGGTCGTCCATCACGGCCTGCCACAGCGCCTGCGTGACCTCATTCTGGCCGAACCGGATGGGCTTGTTCACTTCGACGACGGTGACCGGTTGTTCGTCATCATCGCATCCATACTGCGATGCGGTGCACCCGAGCTCGAACGCCCCCGGGATGATCTCGACCAACGGGTAGTCGGGAACGCCCCGGGCGGGGTCCGGATCGACCCGGACCGCACCCGGCCCGGCTGCCTCCGTCACCTCTCTTGCCGCCAGATCCGCAAGAGACAGGGATTCCTCTTCGCCGACGGGGACATCATCCACTGCAGGTCCGGGGGGGCGGAGGAGCCATGCGGCGGCACCACCCGCAAGGGCAATCCCAAATCCTGCGATTCCGGCCAGGGTGACAGCCTTCTCCGTGCTCATTCCCCCGCGATCGGCCGGTTCCCGCTCCGGGCGGGGCGAGCCCATACCCACCGCCGTTGGCCCCATGCTGCTGCGCTGCGCCGGCGCGAGCAACGAGACCTCGCCGAGCGACTGGGCGAAATGCGCCATGGACTCGAAACGCTTGCTGGGATCCCGCTGGGTCGCCCGCCGGATGATGGCCCGGAGTCCGCTCGGCAGGCCGTCCCCCGGATCCAGCGCCGGCGAGTTCGACTTCTGCCTCGCCAGCAGCGCCATCCACCGACCCTCCTCGACCCCGACCGGCCGGGGAAACGCAGCCTGGTTGGTCAGGACCTCGCACAGCACCTGCGCAAGGCTGTACTGATCGGACAAGGCCAGGTCCGGGTCGGCCTCCAGGAACGCCTCTGGCGCCAGGTAGGAGAAGGTTCCCACCACGATGCCCGCCTGGGTGATGGGCGGTGCGTCATCCGTGACAGCGATACCGAAATCGACCAGACGCACCTCTCCCGACCCCAGCAGCATGATGTTGCTCGGCTTGACGTCCCGATGGGCCACGCCGCGTTTGTGGGCGTGCTGCAACCCGAGCGACAGCCTGTGGAACCATCGGACCGCGGTGCGGAGCGGCACCGGCTTCCGCTTCAAGCGCGCCGCGAGGCTCTCTCCATCCAGCAGCTCCATGACGAGGTACAGCAGCCGGTGGCTCTCATCCTCTCCGCTTCCCAGGATGCGCACGATCGCGCGGTGGTCCAGCCGGGCAAGCGTCTCGATCTCCCGCAGGAAACGGCTGCGGGCTTCGGGGTGCTCATCCTGCCGAAGGACCTTCACAGCGGACTTGAGGTTCTCCGAAAGCACGCTGTGGGTTCGGTACACCGCGCCCATGGCGCCCGCACCGATCTGCGCCTCGACGATCCAGTCGCCGACCTGCTGTCCCGGCCCGAGCATCCGCCTCCCTGCCCGGGGAATCTACCACCGCGACAGGGGATCCCCAGGTACGCATGGTCCGATGCACCGGGTCCGTCTGGCATCGTCCCCCGGACCCGCGATGGGACGCGGACCCGGTCTTCATGGGGTCGAGGGACGTTCCCGGAGACTCACAGCGGCTGCAGCATTCCCACGGCGTCGAGGTCGTCGTAGTACCGACCCCCCGGTGCCCACCAGTCTGCTTCCGCCGAGGGGTCGCCGGACACCGAGATCGCCGCCGATGTCATCAAGCCACCAATGGCATGGCGAAGCTCCGCATCGGTGTGGGTGGGGTTCGCCACGGTGCACAGTGCCGTGCAGCCGAAGTCCGTCGGCGCCTCGTAGTCGCAATGTTCGGATTCATTGACGCGCAGGATGGTGCTGTCCGGGGCCGCCTGGAAGGCGGTCACGAAGTTGGCGCTCGAGTTGCAGGTCGACGCCTCGCCCACGATGCCAAAGACCGGAAGCGCGACACCGCTCGCCGCCGCAGCGCCCGCGCTGAAGAAGTCGTCCGTGGCATCGAGACCCACGACGCCGAGCGCACGGGCGTCGTCGCCACCCGCAAGAAACGCCGACAGACCGCCCGCGGACTGGCCGACGTAGATCACGTCTCCGCCGCCCAGGGATGCGTGCAGGGCGATCATGTCCGCGCCATTCTGCACATGATTGGTGTCGAAGATGTTGCTGTGGCACAGCGCGGGGGTCACCACCTCGAAGCCCCAGCTCGCGAGGTGCTGCGCCCAGTCCGCCATGTTGGCCGGACTCCGCAGGAATCCATGCGCCATGATGACCCGCACACCGAGCGCACCGCTGCGCGGCGTAAAGGTCGTGTAGTCCAGCGTGCAGCCACCACCGACCGAGGCACTCCCGGTGGTCGTGGCGACCGAGAGTCCACCAGCGGAGCCGTAGTCCGGGCCGACGCCGGTTCCACCACCGTCGCTTCCGCCGCTGCTGCCGTCGTCGCCACCCGCGTCGTCGCCTCCGCCGGTGCCGCCATCGTCTCCCCCGTCATCGCCGCTTCCGGTTCCGGAGCCACCGCTGCCTGTGGTGCCCGACCCCGAACCACCGCCGGTGCCGCTGCCCGAGTCGGCACCGTCTCCACCGCCCGTCGTGTCCGAACCATCCTCTCCGCCGGTCCCACCGTCGTCATCCTCATCGACGTCCAGACCGGAATCGGCTTCGTCCTTGCCGTCCTGCTGGAGGGGCGGGAGACAGCCCACCAGGGCCAGGAGAGCAGCAAGGCAAAGCGGTCGTGACATGGTTCCTCCGGTCGCGCGGTCCATAATCTACTGAAGAGTAGATGCAAGGGAGCGGACCGGTCGCCGCTGCCGGGCTACACGGGGCGTCCTTCGAGGGATGTGCATGGAACCCGAGGTCCAGCTCTTGCGGCGCCAGCGCGCCATCGCCGCCCTGGTGCCGCTCTTCGTGATGAGTGGCGCCACATCACTGGTCTACGAGACGCTCTGGGAACGCCAGCTCCACCTCGTGGTGGGCACATCCCAGGTCAGCGTGATCACGACCCTCGCTGCCTTCATGGCCGGCCTTGCCGCAGGTGGGTTCATCGCCAGCCGGTATGCGGACCGCGTGAAGAAGCCGCTGATCGCCTATGGAGTCCTGGAGGGATTCATCGGCCTCTATGCCGTCCTGTTCCCTATCATCATCGGAATGGTGGAGCCGATGTACCTCGGCTTCGCCGATGCGCTCGATCCCAGCCCGATGATGTTCGCGACGTTCCAGTTCCTGCTCATGGGACTGTTCCTGCTCCCGCCCACCATGTGCATGGGCGCGACCCTGCCCCTGCTCGCCCGCTTCGCAGCCATCACATCGGACGAGACCGGGCGCTCGGTGAGTCGCCTCTACGGCGCCAACACCATCGGCGCGGTCATCGGCGTCGGGCTCGCGGGCTTTGTATTGCTGCCCCAGCTCGGTCTCGCGACCACGACATGGGTGACCGCCGGCGGAAACCTCCTGCTCTGTGCATTCGCACTGATGCTGGGAAACCGGGCGGGCGAGCTCCCCGAAGCGGACGAGCCTCCCGCTCCCACGCAGGGCGGTTCTGCTCCGCCCTGGCTCGGTGCACTGGCGCTGCTCGCCTTCATCGCAGGCCTCTCCAGCCTCATCTACGAGGTCGCGTGGTTCCGCCTGATGGTGCTGACCCTGGGTGGCTCGGCGTACGCCTTCAGCACCATGCTGCTGGCCTTCCTCCTGGGGATCGGGCTGGGCGGATGGGGAAGCGGTCGCCTCGCGGACCGCGCGTGGTCCAACGGCGGCGTTCCGGGTGTCCTCCGCGTCATCGTGGGTCTGCAGATCGGCGTCGCCCTGACGGCCTGGGGTCTGATGTGGACCTACAACGAACTGCCGATCTTTTTCGTCCAGATGTACTCGACCATCGCAGGCAGCTCCGAGCTGCTCTGGCCCGGCAAGCTCTTCGTCGCGCTGTGCATCATGGTGCCGCCCGCGCTGTTGATGGGAG
>JAYYRS010000348.1:0-10785 GCA_036126975.1 Myxococcota bacterium | reverse complement strand
ATCGGCGGACCTGGACCGCCACGATCGCCATCACGATGGCTGGGCGGAACGCAGACGGCGCTGTGCTCTCCTTCCGGGGAACCGCGCAGACCACGTGGCGCTGGACGGCCGCTTCGGACGCTCCCGCATGGCACCTGGCGGAGTTCATGCTCGAGAGCACCGAACTCACGACATCCACGGACCTGCTCTTCGAGGACGGACTGGCCGAGCTTCTCCCGGACCCGGGTCCGCTGGCCCGGGCACGGCAGAGCCGTCACGAGCTCCGGATCGTGGAGCACCTCGCGGACCCCACCATCCATCCCGGGCTCGAACTGGAGAGTTTCGATCGGCACCCCGGGGTTGCAGTGGGCGACGTCAACGGAGACGGGCACGACGACATCCTGGCGACCCAGCGGTGGGGACTGCCGCTGCTGCTGGTCCGTCAGCCTGACGGGACCTTCCGCGACGAAGCCGCGGCCCGCGGAATCCGGACCATCGACCACTGCAGCGCAGCCCTCTTCGTGGACATCGACAACGACGGCGACTCCGACCTGCTCATCGGCCGCACGCTGGCCCCATCGGTGCTCTACGAGAACGAAGGCGGGACCCTGCGCGACGTGAGCACCCGGATCGAAGGTGGTGCCCCCATGCTGGTGAGCCATCTCGCGGCCGGGGATCTGGACGGGGATGGACTGGTCGATGTCCATGTGTCCCAGTACGCAGCGAGTCGAGTCGAGAAGACCTGGGAGTGGCACTCCCAGGAGCGCCGCTCCGGGCCGTATCTGACCGGTCTTGTGTCAGATGAAGACGGCGCCGAGATCGCGCGCCGGGTGGCGCAGGGAGACTACGAGCACTTCCTGTCCCGGCCCGGTCCGCGCAACGTGGTCCTGCAGAATCTCGGCGGGGGCCGCCTCTCTCCCGTCTCTTCTCCTGGCGTGGACGCACTGCGTCCCTACCGCAACACCTACGCGACCGTCCTGTCCGATCTCGATGGTGATGGAGACCTCGACGCCTATCTCGCAAACGACTTCTCTCCGAACATCCTCGCAAGAAACGACGGAGACTGGACGTTCGTGGACGTGACACCCCGCAGTGGGACCGCGGACTTCGGATTCGGCATGGGGGCGGGCGCCGGAGATGTGGATGGCGACGGCCGGATGGACCTGCTCGTCTCGAACATGTCATCCAAGGCAGGACGGCGCATCACGACCGCGCTCGGCGACATCGACCCCCGCATCCCAAAGGCCGCGGCGGGGAACTCGCTGTTCCGCAACGAGGGTGACCTCGTCTTCCGTCGGACCAGCGGTACAACACCGCCCCACCAGGTGGTTGCATCCGCAGGATGGGCATGGGCCGGCGATCTTGCTGATCTCGACATGGACGGGCGCAACGACATGTTCGTCCTCAGCGGGTACTACACGGCACCCTGGCAGGTCGCCCGCGAACACGACTGCTGAAGTCTCTACTGGCGGGCGGTCGCCCGCTCCGATGCGAGCGTCATGCTCATGGACGACGACCGTCCGCCGGGCGTACAGATTCGCGAGGCCCTCTACACGGGCGCGAGCTTCAGCGGAAACGAGCGGGACCATCTCTGGCTGCAGGATGCGGACGGGCGGTTCGTCGAGCTGAGCGGCGTCAGCGGACTGGACCATGAGGGTGATGGCCGTGCCTGGGCGCAGCTCGACGTGGACGGCGATGGGAGCCCCGACATCGTCACCGCAAGTGCCAACACGCCCGCCCTCCAGATCTTCAAGAACCGCATCCCTGAACGCGGTGCGGGCATTGCACTGCAGCTCGAAGGAGGGAACCATGCGGCTGCACCCGCGCGGGAGTGGTCGGCACGCGATGCCTTTGGCGCCCGGATCGTGGTCCACGTCGGCGATCGTCGCCTGCATCGCGAGCTGCGGGCCGGAGAAGGCATGGCGAGCCAGTCCAGCCCATCCCTGCTCATCGGGCTGGGTGACGCGACGCAGGCAGACGCTGTCGAGGTGCATTGGCCCAGCGGCCGCGTGACGCGGCTCGGCCCGATGCCGGCCGGCACGAGCCGGCTCATTCGAGAGAGGGACCGCACACCCTGACCGGGCGGAGTCAGTAGGACACCACCAGCGGGTCCCGGAAGTTGACGCTGTTGACGACCCGCCATCCCAGCCCGGTGCCGTCCTGCGCCACTGCCGCCATGAACAGCTCGGCAAGGGCGTCCCGATCCGCCGTTGACAGGCGCGTACCGGTCATGCGCCACCATGTCCGTGCGACCGCGGTCTCCCAGACGGGGTCCCCCGGCATGTGGGACAGGTCGACGCCGGGCAGCATGGGGTGTCCCTGCCCGAACTCGAGGGCATCCCGGACCATCCGGTCCGCGGCGAGCCAGCACAGACGCTCGATGACGATTGCCCACGGCAGGTTGGGGCGGGTCTGCGGCTCGGTCACGCTCAGACCATCCACTCCCCCCGCAAGCACTCGATACCCGGTGGCGTCGGTGTCCAGAAGAGGGACATCGTTCCACGTCCAGCGGAACCCGGTGATGTCCTGCAGCATCGTCGAGAGCTGGTCAGGGGAGACCAGGCGCGCGGTTCGCTCTCGGGCTTCGGCGGCCCCGTCCGGGTCGTCCGCAACGGCGCCCGCCTGGTACTCCGGCGTGTCGAGGATTGCCGTCAGGAGTGCCTGTGGTCGGGCCTCGGCGGCCAGGAAGGTCTCCCGAAGCTCCAGCACGGTCTCCAGGTCATGTCCCTCGACCGGTCGTCGCCAGAGCAGGCCTGCGAAGGTCTCGACGGCGCACGTGTAGGTCCGGGGGTCCGAAGCCACCTTCGCGCCCAGGTCCGCCAATCCGGTCATGGGCTCGCCGAACCACGCAGGTTCGTAGCCGATCCAGTCTTCGGCCAGGGCCTCCCGCTCCGGGTGGTACTGCTGCTCCTCGACCCGGGAGTACATCGACAGCCACCAGAATCCGAACAGGCTGGCCGCCAGGGGATCGACGCTGGCATGACACGAGAGGCAGCCCGGATCGGTATGCACGGCGTCCTCGGGGTCCGCAGCCGCAGCATCCGAGTCCGCGAAGGTGATGACCCGGTCAAGGGGATCTTCACAGAGCAGCAGCTTGGAGATGGCCGCGGCACGACCCCGGTTCATGTTCGACTCGGTCGTCGTGTAGCGCCACCACAGTCCGTTGGTCGACAGCACCCCTGCGGCGGGCCGCCCGTCGGTGTACCGGGCGACCTGCCACCCCGATGCACCGGCTGGGTAGTCGAGGGGCCAGAGTGACGCCGTCAGGTGATGGGCCATGGTCCAGTCCGCGGTCACGACCGTGGACCAGGGCGCATCGTCCGCGACGACCCGCGCCATGATCCGCAGGGGCTCTTCTCCCACCCCCCGCTCGAAGGTGGTCTCCTGGGCGGGCAGCAGGTTGTAGTCCTGGTAGACGATGTCGAAGACATCGACCCGTGTCCACCACCGTTCCGCGAGCAGCCTGGTCAACCGGCCTTCGAAACGGGCATCCGCGTAGTACCCCGCCGCCATGTCCCGCCACGCGCCGCTGTCGCTCTCTGCAGCGTCGAGTTCCGACACGGTGGGCAGCACCCCTCGGAGGTCGAGACTGGCCCGCCGCAGCAGTCTTGGCCCTGGGAGCGGAACGAGGGCGGCTTCCGAATCCAGGGGTCCGGCCGTGTCTGCCTGCGTGTCGATGTCGCCCGAGTCCATGTCCGGACCCGTCGAGCCCGGGGTCCGAGCCACGGCGGGAACCTTCCGTTCGGCGTCGCAGCCGCCCAGGAGGACCACCAGCAGCGCACGGCGCATCATGGCAGCGCTCCCGAGACGATGCCGGTCAGCTCCCGAACGCCCTGCTCGGTCATCGCCGTGAAGTCGGGGCAGACCTCTCCGATGGCCTCCCTCCCTTCGAAGACTGCCTGCCCGCATGCAGCGCAGGTGTCTCCCAGCTCGATTCGATACCAGCCGCCGCCGGGCGCTCGAAGCGCAATCGCTCCGCTGGCCTTGCCCTCGCACGCACCACCGAGGCCCAGCTCCAGGTTGTCGAAGCGCAGCGATGAACCCCTGAACTGCACCGAACCATCCACGATGAGCCGATCCTCTCCCGCCTCTCGGCTGTGCCACTGGTCGAGCACGCCGCTCACGCCCTGGTCAAGCAATCCGGAATCCCCTGCATAGGCCCAGGTCCCGAGGTGCCGCGTCCAACGCTCTGCATCGCCATTGGCCGCGACCTCGACCTCCGACCAGATGTCTCCGCCGCCGTCGAAGGCCCGCTGTTGTCGGTCCACGAAGAGCAGGTCCCCAAAGACGCTGTAGCTGCGGGTGGCCGGCTCTGCGAGCGGCGCAGCGTCCGAGACGTACTCGCTGACCCCGGAAAAGAAGACCATCGAGTCGGAGTAGCAGCCGTAGAGCCAGAGATCGTCGATGTAGTCGGCGTGGCCCGGGCAGATCGGATCTCCATACTCGAAGAAGCCCAGGTAGACCCTTCGGATGTCGTGGACCTGCGGAAGCCCGTCTCCGAGCGCGGCGTCCAGGGCCACACGGAGGCCCGCCGCGTCCCACGCCGCCTCCAGAGGTTCCTCATCGACCTCGGGGACGCGGGCGCCCCCGGCAGAACCGATCCCGCAGCGGAGGTAGGCATCGAGTGCGTCGAGGTCTGCCAGCGGCACGCCTCCGCCCAGGGGCATCGTCCCGAGCTCGAGCGTGCGGGCCCGGACGCGACTGCGCCAGCCATCGACATCGGCCTCGGTGTCGAAGTCGACGCCTGCCGGCGCTCCATGGCGGTCGGGGGCCGATACCGCGTGGCAGCTCCTGCAATAGGTCGCGAAGAAGCCATCGCCCCATGCAGACCAGGAGAGGGCGGGCACGCCCGTGCAGTCTTCTTCTGGCGCGGCCGTGTCGTCGCCCGCCGCGCCGCCCGTGCCGGCCCCCGCGCTGTCGCCGGCCGGCATCCCCGAGGGCGCCGGTGTCCCGCATGCAGCGACAAGGAGCATCAGGGGCACCGGCTTCACATGCCCTCCATCGCGGCGAGGATCGGCGACTCGCCCGTCAAGGCGCGGCCATCCAGCCCCCCCAGCGAGAGCACCGTACTGCCGAGGTGGCCTGTGACAAGCGACGTCCCGCCTCCGGTCGCGCCAGTGGCCAGGTCAATCGGGATTCCGCGCGCCTCCGTGTCCACCATCCCGATGCTCTGTCCGCCCCGGACCCCCGCACCGAACAACATGGCACTGGTGAAGGTCCAGTGGTCCTTGCCACCCCAGGGATTCAGCCTCGGGGAGCGCCCCATCTCACTGAAGACGACGATGGTCACGTCCTCCGCGAGGGTCCCGCCCGCCAGGCCCGGTCGACTGTCGAGCTCTGCGACGACCCCCCCGAGGTAGGCGAAGAGGTCCTCGAAGTTGCGCGACTGGGACGTGTTGTCCTTGTGCGTGTCCCATCCTTCCGCACACCACCCGTCGTAGGCGAGCATCGCGCAACGCGAGAGGCCGCGCTGGAAGCAGTCGAAGGCCGTCGCGGCGTCCGCCACGATGTCTCGTTCACAGCCGAGGTCCGGCGGCGCCAGCTCGAGGCCGGAGCTCGCCTCCTGGAGTCCCACAACCCCGTCCAGTGCGGCGAGATAGTCGTCCACCATCGACTTGCGGTCCACGCTCGGAAGCGTGCCGGACAGGCGCCCGAGCCGGTCCTGCATGTAGGCGCGGGTCAGCGCCTCGGTGGCCGAGTTCGGACGAACCCGCGCGATCTCGTCGGATTCGCCGAGTGCGACCCCGGACAGCAACGCCGGGAGCTGCCCATCATCCCCCACCCGCACCACGACATCCCCGTGATGCCGATTGAAAGCGCCCCCGGCGAGCAGGAGGTGGGGCAGGAGCAACCGCTGCTCGGCGTTCGCCGCCAGAAGGCTGGGCCAGTCGTCCGCACCGGCATCCCCCCGACCCGTGAGCACCAGCCGGTGGCAGCGTTCATGCGCAATGCTCCGCACCTCGACGCCGTGAAGCAGGCAGGTCCGGCTTCCATACCGCGAGAAGAAATCCTGGACGCTGGGCCGGTCGGGGTGGTCGACAAAACCAATGCCTCCCGCTTCGGCCGCGACGGCATCTGCGTCGGTATCGCCGGCGTCCATGGCGGGCAGCAGCGATACCAGGGGATCCCACCCTCCACGACAGTGAAGGAACAGGAAGCATCGCCGCGACGCAGGGACACCCGCGAATGCCGTCCGGGGCGCGAGGGCCGCGGCGGCGCCGAGCAGTCCGAATTGCCGGCGAGTCCACATGGATCAGCGTTCCCGGGAAGGGCGGTGCTGTCGGCAACGTAGCACGACATGCGGCCGGTTGGAGCACCATGGCCGCCTCGGCGCTTCCCATCCCGTGGGCGCAGAGCCTCCGGGTCATCGCAGACCCGCGCCGGCCCTACAGCGGAGGGGGCTCTTCCCGCTCTCCGTCGACATTCGACGCCGCGCCAGGCGCTTCGCCCGGCGGGTACCCGCCCGATGGGGTCTCTCCTTCCTTCGGGATCGTCCGGTCGCGAATCGTGAAGCGGAGCTCACCAGCACCCTGCACCTGCTGCAGGGGCGCCATCCGGTCCCCTGGCTGGGGGTGATCACCGAATCCATACATCACGAAGTAGTGAAGACCATCCACAAGGTCGAGCTCCGCTTCGACGGGCAGCTCCTGGACCCAGCGCTCCACGGCGCCGTAGTCCGATGGCCGGGAATCCCGGACCGGCATCCCCACCCTCTCATCGACCTCCAGGAATCCACCGTAGAAGACGTGGCCCCCGGATGCATCCGGTGCGGGCTCCATGTCGACGACGAGCTTCACCTTGACCCGGTCGCCGACCTCGACAGCGGCCAGACGGTCAGCCGTAGCCTGCTCCGGACCGTCAGGGCCGGATGCCGAACCCGCACCATCTCCCGTCGCGGCCGCATCTGCCGCGACCGACGCACACGTCGCGGCGAAGCGCGAATATCCACTCGCACAGGGCTCGGCCCACTGGACGGTGCAGCAGATCTCTGCCCGCTTGCAGACATGCTCGAGCACCGTCTGGTCTGCGCAGGCTTCCCACCGCGCTTCTCCGGGGTCACCGGCTTCGCAGCAGACGTCCGCGGCGGCCGCCGTCGCGGTGGCCGGAGACGCCGCAGATGCCGGAGACGCCTCTTCATCGCTCGCACACGCGAAGAGGAGTGCCAGGAGCAGGGACATCAGGAGCTCAGCGCGTGACGGGCGAGGCGGACCAGCTACCCGAGATGTCGACCCCCGGAAGCTGGGGGATGGAGGGGTCATAAACGTAGGTGCCTGAGAGGGTCCCTGACCATTCACTCGCGGTGGCCGTCCCCGTCCAGGCCGGCTCGAAGGGACCGTAGATGATCACGCCCTCGACGGCCGGTAGCCCGGGGGTTCCGCCCGCAAATACGGAGTCGACCTGGCTTTCCAGCTCCGTGAGGGGCCCAGCCCACGAACAGGTGAAGGCCCCGAGGATCGGCGGACCGGAAGTCTCTGCGGGGTCGACCGAGAAGGTCAGCACGCCAGAGCAGCTGTCCGAGACCCCCGAGCCGTCCGTGGCCACGGCAGCCATGGTGAACTCGCCCGACCAATCCCCCGCGTAGGCGGAGAGGTCACGCGACTCGTCTTGACCGCCTTCTCCGCCGCCTGCGTCGCCGCCGCCTGCGCCGCCCGTACCGCCGCCGCCGCCACCTGCATCACCGCCCGTGCCGCCGCCGCCACCCGCATCACCACCCGTGCCCCCTCCCGTCCCGGGTTCCGGATCCGTGTCCGTGTCTGTATCCGTGTCCGTGTCCGTGTCCGTGTCGCCGCCAGTCGCGCCGCTGTCGACACTGGTTCCCGTCGCGTCCTTGTCTCCACACGCAACAAGGGCGATGGCCAGCATGGAACAAGGCAGGGTGACGCGCAGCATGGGGACTCCTCGAACAGTGTCCATCGACCGTAGCACGCAGCCCGGCCGGATTGGCCAGCTGCGGACACCGGGCACTGCATTTCCCTACCGGTGGCGCTGGATGGCGCACGCAACGCTGCCCCTCCTCCGCACGGCACGACAGCGCATCGGCCCGGCTCCGGACCTCGCTGCGCGGCCGGGCCCTTCGTTCGGCGGCGGTCCATCCAGCGTCACAACCGCACGACTGGGGGGGTGCGCTATGCTCCTCCCGACCCGTGGAGTGTCCCTTGCGCCCGCTCGCCCTGATCCTCGCCCTCCTGGCAGCACTGCTCTCCCCAGAGGCCCACGCCGAGGCCATCACGGATCGCCAGCTCCGCCGCGCACTCCGGGGCGCCACGGTTGCCCAGACCGCGGCACTCGAGGCCGCCACCACCGCACATGCCGAAGCGCGCATTGCAAACCGCGCCGCAGAGGAGCAGATGGGGCACGCACAGCTCGCCCATGAGGCCGCCCTCATGCGTCTCGATGCCGCCAGGGTCCACATGCTCGCGATCGAGGCCGAGCGGACCTGGGCAGAACACTCCGAAGACCGCGGCCGCCTCGCCGACCTCTTCGTGGAGGAACGCGCCGCAAACAAGGCCCTGGACTGGCGCGTCTCTCGCACCGAGCTGATGCGACTGCGGCTGGTTGTCGCCCAGGCACGTCTCGACCTGCGCACAGCAGAGATGTCGGTCCGGGCCGGCGTACTCCAGCTCGTCCGGCTTCGCACGTACGTCGATCTCCAGGGTGCGGACGCATCGCTCGAAGCCCGAATTGGAGAGCACCAGGCATCACTCGGCAGGGCAGAGGTCACCCGGCACGACCTCGTGCTCGCGCTGGAGCGCGCCGAGGCCGACGTGACCCAGGCCGAGGTCCTGACGGACCGGCTCGCGCCGTGATCCCCGGGGCGCTGCTGTCCATCGCAGTCGCAGCAGCCGGAGGAGAACCGGACCTGCGGGTCTCCTGGGACCGGCACGCCGTCCGGTTCCGGCTTCAGGCGCCCGCAGGGCACCATCTGGCAGATGCGCTGCCTGCATCTCTCCATCTCACCCACAGCGGTGTTGGATGGACCGGCGCCGCCGCCGACCTGGCGGAGGGCGTCCGGCTGCTGCGGCAGGGAGACCAGATGCAGGGCGTCGTGGAGGCCGGCATCTGCGAAGACGCGAGTGGGACCTGTACGCGGACAAGACTGGCGTTCGAGGCGGGCATCGGAGGACGCGCGGGGAGGGATGTCGCCATCGCCACCCGGCCGGCCATCGAGGACACCCCGGCCGCCCCTGCCGAACCCCATGGCCTCGACAGCCCACGCAGCCTGGACGCTGCGATGGCCCTCGCCCAGACGGAGGGCAAACACATCCTGATCGACTTCACGGCCATCTGGTGCCCTCCCTGCAACCAGCTGTCCGCCGAGGTCCTGCACGATCCCGCCGACGCGAGACTGTTCACGGACCTCGTCTTGCTCGAGGTCGACGCGGACGCTTTCGACAGCTGGCCCCTCAAGGACCGCTACGACGTCGGAGGCTACCCGACACTGGTGCGGACTGACGCGGCGGGGGAGGAGCTGGACCGTCTCGTCGGGTACCCCGGCGAGGTGGCCCTCGTGCGCTGGCTCGAAGGCGCTGGGGACCGCCCCGCCTTGGCTCGGCTTCCGGAGCCCGACACCCTTGACGCGACGGCGGCCGCCACGCTCGCGACCCGATTGTGCGGGGTCGATCGCACCGCCGATGCCGCCCCCTTCCTCGATCACGCCGAACGCGTCGGCGGCGCGCCGGAGCACCTGCTCCAGACCGCGCGCCTGCTGGTGCGACAGGACGTGGACGCTGCCATCTGGCTCGCCGCAAACGACGAACCCTCCCCTTCCTGGTTGTGGGCCGCCTACGAGCTGTCATTCAGCGACCCTGGACTCGCCGAATCCCTCCTGCGCTCCCTGCAGCGTGCCGTAACCCGCACCGATCCGGCGCAGGCCGCCACGCTGCTCGAAGCGATGGCCGGGATGGCGGACGCCCGTGGCGATGCAGGACAGTCCGCCGCCCTCCACGCAGCCGCCGCCGCCACACTCGGTGCGGCGCTGACGGGCGATTCTTCGCTGGATCGGGGACACTGGACGTCCCTGGCGCGGCTGCGAGCCCGGAGTGGAGACGTCGACGGGGCGGTGGACCTCCTGCGCGACGCAGAGGACCAGTTCCCCGATGAGATGACCTTTCCCCATGCCCTCGCGGGCATCCTCTTGCGAAATGGAGATGCGCAAGACGCGGTGGCGGCCGCCAAGCGGGCCGCGGTCGTCGCCTATGGCGACAATGCGCTGCGGGTCGCGAACCGCTTGGCGAAGGCGCAGTTCGCCGCGGGCGACATCGCGTCCGCCCGGGAGACCCTATCGGCTGCACTGCGGGACGTGCCCGCTCCCGGTGATGCGAGGGTGCGCACACCTCGGTACATCCAGGCGCTGCGCGAGACCCAGGCCGCCCTCCCCGCGGAGTAGCGAAAACGACCGCCCCTGCTGCACCGGCCGGATTCTGGAACTCGCGGGTCACTTGCACTACATTCACGGCGTCCCACCGCAGCCCGGACCGGCCTCTCCGGGCCTCCATGACCCGTATCCCCGGCGCGCAGGCACCGCTTCGGCGGACCGCCACGCAGGAGCACGCATGAACCATCTGGCCAGACTGGTCCTCCTCTTCGCCCTTCCGCTCACCGCGTCCGCCGCCGAATACTCCGTCGAGGAGCTCCTGGACGCGACCGACGACGCCTCTCGCGGCGCTTCCTCGCACGGCAAGATGTCCATGCAGGTGAAGACCGACCGCTACGAGCGCACGATGAAGATGGAGGTGTGGTCCCGCGGCACCGACGACTCGCTCATCCGCATCCTCGAACCGGCCAAGGAGAAGGGGGTCAGCACAC
>JAYYRS010000347.1:0-9252 GCA_036126975.1 Myxococcota bacterium | reverse complement strand
CGCCGCCGCCCCCAGCCTCGACGGCTCCAACGCCCGCCCCGCCGGCCCCGGCGCCTGCCTCGACCGCCCCGGCCGCGCCCGCTCCGGATGCGCCCCCGCCGGTCAGTGATGCCGCCCCGGCGTCGGAAGCGGTGGACGCTGCTGACGGGACGGAAGACGCCCCGGCGAAGGGCGCGCCCACCGAAGCCGGTGCGACCGCAGAGGATGTCGTCGGAGACGCGATCACGATGGAAGCCGTCCAGGAGCTGCTGGACGACATGGTCCGCCCTGCGCTCCAGGCGGATGGCGGCGACATCACGCTCATCAAGGTCGAGGACGACAACATCTATGTGAAGCTGGTGGGCGCATGCAGCACCTGCCCGTCATCCATCGCGACCATGAAGGGCGGCGTCGAGCTGCTGTTGAAGGAGGAGTTCCCGACGCTCAAGGACGTTGTCCAGGTCGACGCCTGAGGCTCAGGCCGCGTCGGTCCACGTCGGTGGCACCCGCCCGGGTTGCAGCCACCCCTGGTCCAGCCAGTCCTGGACCGGGTCCGTGACCGAGACCTTGCCCACATAGAGAAGATCAGGCGAACCGCCTTCATCCAGCCACTCCCGGACGAGCACCTGTCCGCGCAGGTAGACGCTGTCCTTGGCGTAGACGCCCGGGAGATCGGGTCTCGCGAGCCCTCGCTTGATCCGGAGGCTGATGCCCCATGCCAGTCCAGGGCCGACCTCATCACACAGGGTCTCATAGAGCGCGCGAAAGCCCATCTGGCGGGCCCGGTCGATGGCACGGACCACATCCGTCTGCCGGGCAAGCACGCCGGGAGAGGCGTGGCCGGAATGGGCCTCGCTGACCATCGCCAGTCCCTCCTCCGTCGCCAGGGACCCGGGCAGCCCGGTCTGGAAGCAGCGAAGCACCTGGCGCATGCCGTTCTCAGCCCGCATGGCATGCACGTCGACCTCATGGACGACGAGACGCTCGACGTCCCGCTCTCGGAACCGCGCGCGCGGGTTGACCCGGAGCATTCTTTTTGCTCCGTCGACGAGCACCCGCGCGGACATGACCGTATCCGGCTCCACTCTCCACTCCGTGAGCTGCCGCTCCTCGAGCGCGCGCTCGAGCCGAGCAATGATGCGCGCAGCTGGCACGTCGAGGGGAGTGGCGTCGCGCGCGTCCGGAAACCGAAGCGCCAACAGGGCAGGGTCCGGGTACCAGTTCGCGGCGCGCGCCATCGCGTCGAAGGCGGCGGCTGTCCGATCGCGCAGCGCCCGGACAAGCAGGCGGGTCCCGTCCAAGCACCGTCCCACGAGTGCTCCGGCAGGATGGTCGCGAGGCGGATCGGAGTCGTCGAGAATCCTCAGCAGCGCGTCAGCTTCGCGCAGTGGGACATACTCAAAGGGCGGAGCCTCGGCCCCGCGCAGGAACGCGCGGCGGGCATCCTCGGCATTGCAGGGGTTGAGGTGCCGCGAGAAGACGACCTGCGTGAGGATGCCGTGATGCGCTTGGTCTGCGGCGAGCACGGGCGGAGGGATGGCGGCGAGCATCGCCCCATGCCTACCAGAAGCGGAGCGCGGACGACAGGGGTTGACCTGCGGCGGTTCGCTGACGCGGCTACCTTGCAGAAGCCCGAGGTCTGCCCCGATGCGTCCGGCTGTCGCTGCAATCGCCCTCTCTCTGCTGCTCGCGTGGCCCGCTTTGGCGGCGGGCGAAGGGGATGTTGGCCAATGGGTGCTTGCTGCCGGGGTCCGGCCAGAAGCAGGAGAGAGGGTCCTCGCATGGTCCACAGACGGCGCGCGCGCGACGAAGGGATTCGCGATGGCCTACCCCCGCTGGGTGCAGCGTGGGATCGCCGAGGCCGTCAACCGTCGGATCGCCGGCGCTGCGCATGGATGCGAGGCGAGCGTGGACGTCCGCTTCATGGTGCCCGGCACCGTTGGCCAGACGGCGGTGGATCAGGCCTTTGAACGCAGCACCTTCCAGCTCGAAAGCATCCATTGCCTGGAGAAGGGGGATGCGATCCAGGCCATGGGGGTCTACAACACCGCCGCCTTCCGCGAAGCGGTGATGCCAGGTCTCGAGAGCTACTGGCGCAAGGGAGACGATGTCTGCATCGCCACCGGCGCCGTCGCGGGAATCATCGACCGCACCGAGACGTGCAGCACGGCGCGACAGTTCGAGGCCGCGGGCGTCCGGGCCTTCCATACCCGGATGGTCCACAGCGCCGACGCTCCGGATGCGCAGGGTGTCTTCCTGCGAGAGAGTGTCGTAGCGTTTGTCGACCGCGCGGAGGGCGGCGTCGCAGTGCTCCGGGTGGTGACCACCCGGGGACGGGACCTGGGGCCCCTCCAGCGGAGCCTTCTCGCGCGGGTCGCAGGGAGCTCGCAGGATCGGATCGCGGCTGCGTTGGAGCGCCGTCTTCGCTGACGGGCCGGAGGGTCCCGACCGGGTCGCGGAGCCGAGCGGCCGGGCGCTCAGCGCGGGCCGAAGCTCCGCTGGAAGAGCTCGCGGATCGCCGTCCGGCCCGCGTCGTTGAGGAACCGTGTCCCGGTCCCTGCGAAGTCGGGTGTCTCGATGACGGGGAGACCTCGATTCCACGCGCTCCCTGACCAGGTAAACCACGCGGCATGCTCCTGGTCGAAGACCCACACACGCTTGTTCCACCGCCGCGCGAGCTCGACCGACCACCCCGTACCGCCGTGGACCGTGCCGTCCGGCTGGATGGTCCCGACGACGAAGATCTGCGATGCGTGGGACACCACGTGCCATTGGGTCTGCAAGACGCGTCGGAGGGTCTCCGTCTTGTCCCAGTGCCGGTGCAGGCGGTGGGCCACGTATACGAGGCTGACATCCCCCGCCGCCAGGGCGCGCTCGTCGAGGACCACGGCACCTTCCGTACGCGCCTGGTTGTGGCCGGCGAACGTGAAGTTGGTCTCCTTGACGCCATGGAGGGCTGCATTCTCGCCGAAGAACGACTCCGCTCCGGTGGCTCCGCCACTGAAGAGCGTGCAGAGCCGTGCGGGGGGAGACGGCGGTGTCGTTGCGGGGTCCCGGACGTCCTCGGGGCGGACCATCATCGTGACGGGGTCCAGGTGGAGAGACTCGGGCTGCGCGAATGCCTCCCCGCCGGCGCGGAGTACGTCGAGGGACACATCTGCGCCGGTGGGCGTCAGCGCGACGGCGGTGTCAAAGCCGCCTGCCAGGTCCGCGACCGCCGGGCCGGTTCGTCGGTGTGTCCGGACCGCAAACCAGAGACGCACGCCGCGTTCCTGGGCGATCCGCCGCCAGTCGGCGACATCGAAATCGTCGGCGTCGACTCCATCGACAAGAACCACCGTCGGACGGAAGTGGAGCACGCCGCGGACGGTTTCGAGCAGGAGTCCGAGCTCGGTGGCGTTGAATCCACCGTCGAGGCATGAGTGCACCTGACGGTTCCGCTCGACCTCGACCTGGAAGCGCGAACGGTCTGGGACCTCGGCCGCACGGGCGACCTCGGCAAGGATCTCGTCGTACATCGTCCGGACGCGAGCATGTCCATCCGTGAGGGACACGTGGAGCACGGGCGTGCCGCGCAGGGCGTGTGTCAACGCGATGTGGACCAGGAAGGCGCTCTTCCCGACCCCGGCACGCGCAAACACGCCACCCAGCTGCCCTGCGTCCAGCCCGCCTCGGATGGAGGTGGACAACGCACGCATCGGACTCCGCTCGATCAGGTCTTCGGCGTTCATGGCGCCCTCCGACGACTCCGGACGTCGCTCAGCGGTTGGCCTTCTCCTGCTGGTACGCCTCGATGAGGTCCTGCTGGACGCTGTTGGGCGCCGGCGAGTACTTCGCGAACTCCATGGTGAACTCAGCCTTGCCCTGCGTAGCGGACCGGAGGACCGTGGAGTAGCCGAACATCTCGGAGAGGGGGACCTCGGCGTCGATGTTTGCGTAGCCATCCGCCTCGGTCATCCCGAGGATCACGCCGCGACGCTGGTTCATCGTGCCAATGATGGAGCCCTGGAATTCGGCAGGGCCCTCGACGGACACCTTCATGACCGGCTCGAGGATGACGGGCTTTGCCCTGGCATAGGCCTCGCGCCATGCGCCACGCGCCGCCTCCTGGAACGCGACGTCGGAGGAGTCGACCGCGTGGTACTTGCCATCGTTGATGCCACAGAGCACGCCCGTGACGGGGGCCTCGATGAGGCGGCCCTTCGGGAGCATGGAGCGGAAGCCCTTGTCGCAGGAGGGGATGAACTCGCGAGGGATGACGCCGCCCTTGATCTGGTCGACGAACTCGTACTCGCCCTCATCGAGGGGCTCCATCCACCCGACGACCCGGCCGTACTGACCGGAGCCACCCGTCTGCTTCTTGTGCGTGTAGTCGAAATCCGCACGCTTGGTGATGGTCTCGCGGTACGCGACGCGGGGAGGAGACGTCTCGACCAGGGCGTTGTACTCGCGCTTCATCCGCTCGATGTAGACCTCGAGGTGCAGCTCGCCCATCCCGGAGATGATCGTTTCGTTGGTCTCCTCATCGGTGTGCACGCGGAAGGTGGGGTCCTCCTTGGTGAACCGCTGGAGTGCCTTGGACATGTTGAGCTGGGCCTTGTTGTCCTTGGGCGTGACGGTGAGGCTGATCACGGCGTCGGGAACATGGATCGACGTCATCGCGTACTCGATGGTGCCGTCCGTGAACGTGTCGCCGGAGTAGCAGTCGACGCCGAACAGCGCGACGATGTCACCGGCGCTGGCTTCGTCGATGTCCTGCATCTCGTCTGAGTGCATCCGGACGAGGCGCCCGACCTTCACCTTCTTGCCACCACGGGTGTTGAAGATGAACTGGCCCTTCTTGAGCTGTCCGGAGTAGACGCGTACGTAGGTGAGCTGGCCGTAGCGACCGTCCTCGAGCTTGAACGCGAGCATGGCGAGGGGGCCTTCGGGCGTGGTCGGGACGATGACGCTCGCCTCGGACTCATCGCCATCCGCCGTGACCTTCGCCATGTCGATCGCAGCGTTCTCGACGTCGGGCGGCGAGGGGAGGTAGCGGGAGACCGCGTTGAGCAGGAGCTGGACGCCCTTGTTCTTGTAGGCGGAACCCAGGAAGACCGGAACGAGCTGCAGGCTGATCACAGCCTTGCGGACGGCGGCGTGGATGAGGTCGTCCGTCACCTGTTCTTCGAGCATGGCTTCCATGAGCTCGTCGGAGAACATGCTGACGGCATCGAGCATTTCCTCGCGGTGCGCCTCGGCGTCGGCCAGGAGGTCCGCGGGAATTTCGTGCTCAACGATGTTCTCGCCGTTGTCGCCAAGGAACTCGTACGCCTTCATCGTCACGAGATCAATGGCGCCCTTGTGTTCGTCGGAGAGGCCCCAGGGGAGCTGCATCATGACGGCATTCAACCCGAGCTTGTCGCGGAGCTGGTCCTTTACGCGGATGGGGTTCGCACCCTGACGGTCGCACTTGTTGACGAACGCGATCCGCGGGACGTTGTACCGGCGCATCTGGCGGTCCACGGTGATCGACTGGGACTGGACGCCGGCCACCGAGCAGAGGACGAGGATCGCTCCGTCCAGGACCCGCAGCGCGCGCTCCACCTCGATCGTGAAATCGACGTGCCCGGGAGTGTCGATGATGTTGACGTGGTTGCTCTCGCCATTCAGCTCCCACTGGCAGTACGTCGCGGCGCTCTGGATGGTGATGCCGCGCTCGCGCTCCAACTCCATCGAGTCCATCTTCGCGCCGACTCCGTCCTTGCCTCGGACGTCATGGATGGCGTGGATCTGGCCGGTGTAGAACAGGATGCGCTCGGTGAGAGTCGTCTTGCCCGAGTCGATGTGGGCGCTGATCCCGATGTTGCGCACCTTGGAGAGGTCGGTGATCACGGGGAGCTCCGCGTGGAAGGTGGGGAAGGATTCCAGAAATCTGGGCTTGGGTCTCTGTGCCCGACAGCCGGTGGGCCGGAGGGCAGGAAGGGTTCGCCGGTGACCATTGGGCGTGGCCGGCCGCAGCGTCAGGACGACGTTCTGGCCGGATGGCGTCTCGGTCGCGGGCCGCGGTGGTATCCGTCCCCCTGCGTCGCGGCAAGGGGTGTTCGGGTCCGGTCCGTGCGCTGTTCACGTGGTCGTCATGCGCCGCAGGCTTGCCGGCGACCGGGAGGCGCGGGTTAGCATGCCCCCGTTCGGCTGCCAGGGCACCCTTCGACGGGGTGTCCGCGGCGCCCCGAGCGCCGTTGCGGTCTCCGTGACGATCCCGTGAATCCCCATGAGAGGTACCCTATGAAGAACATCATCCTCGCGTCTTTCTCGTTTGCCTTCCTCGCTGCTTGCGGCGCTGACGATGCCGAGCCCGCTCCGAAGGCAAAGGTCCCGGCCAGTGAAATGGCCACGAAGGATGCCAAGGCCAAGCCCGCCCCGAACGCCGCGCCCGCCAAGGACGCCAAGGCACCCGCTGCCGAGGGCCCCGCCAACGGCGAGCCCAAGGGCAAGGGCAAGGGCAAGGGCAAGGGCAAGGGCAAGGGCAAGGGCAAGGGCAACTGATCCTTGACGGAGCGGGCCCGATCTCGGGCCCGCTCCCCCGCGTTCCGGGTGGGGTCCACCGGACCGCGAGGCGGGAACCACGGACCCCGCAGACCGGGACGCCCCGCTGAGAGGCCGATTGAATCCGCGCTTCCTCCTGCCGTGGGCGCTCTTCGGATCACTCGCGATCGGCATCACGGCCGGCGGCGACGCGGCCGCGGGCAAGGGCGACGCAGTCGAGCGCCAGGTCGCCATGGGCAAGCTTGCACAGGCCCGGGAGCGGTGCGACAAGCTCGAGGTGGCAGCGGAGCTGGCGGAGGCCGCGCTGCTCGAGGCATGCGCGAGGGCGTTCTTGCCGGTCGTGGAGGCCGACGACAGCGCTGCGGCTTGGGCAGGCTTCGGCGAACGGTTTGCGGGCAGCACGCTCGCGGAACGTGCGCGGTCGGCGGAGGGAGCCGCGGTCCTCCGGGAACTGTCGCCGCGTACGGCGGAGGAGCAGCTCCTGCTTCTGGCGAAGCGGTACGTGGGAACAGAAGCTGCAGCGACCTTCTCGCGGCGGGCTGCGGATGCTGCGGTGCGGGACGCCCGCACGGCGGACGCGGCGATCCGCGCAGCCCGTCGTTACCCGGGGCATCCCGGACTGCCCGTGCTGGTCGAAGCCTGGCCGGACGCGTTCCTCACGGTGGACTTCGAAGACGGAGAGCCGCGCGTCCGAACGGATCCCCCCGTCGTGCTCACCGGAGAGTTCGAGCCGCGCCTCGCCAAGGTGGCGCGCGAGCCAGGCGGTGCAGCAGAAGACTGGGACGTCGCTGCCAGGAACGTTGCCAAGAGCTGGGGCGTCCCAGGGGAAGGCGCAGCAGGGATTGCGCCTGGCAGGGACATCTCGTCCGTTCCGATGTGCTGGGCTCCGGGACAACCTTCGGGCTGGGGACCCTTCCTCGAGGTCCGGGTGGGCGCGGGGTCCATGTTCGAGCGGCTTGCGTGGGAGGACGGTTGTGGCCCCGACGCGTGGCCGGTCTTCCTGACATATGCGTACGGTCAAGCCGTGGGGATCTCCCTGCGCCCCGGGCATGCCGTGGATCTGCAGGCGATCACCGGCAGCACTGGACGCCGGCACGTCCGGGGATTCCTGGCGACATCGGATGCGCCCCCCCGCCTGGAGAACGGACGCATCTACCAGGAGACCGACCTTGCGTGGCTCGTCACGCCCCTCGCTGGCGGCGCTCCGTGGGTGACCCGGTCGGGGCCCGGCGAGAAAGCGGTGACCCTGGACAACGGGATCCGGGGTGCGGGTCTGCCCCGAGAATGGGTCGTGGACACAGGGCCAGACTCGTTTCGTGTCGTGGCACCCGCCCTCGACAAGCTCCCTCCCGCTCTCCGGTCATGGGATCTGATGCCGGGGGAGATCCGGGTCCCACCACCGCTGGTGCAGGCACTGATTGGTGTGCAACCGAAGGACGCCCGACCCGACCGGCCACCGGCGCCGGTGCTGGGGCCCGCAGGCTGGAAGCGGACTCCTGGGGGTTCGGTCCTGCGCGAGCCGCCGGATGGGGCACGAATCGCAGGGCTCTACGCGATGGATCCAGATGACCTTGCGACAGCACGCGGCCTGATCCGGGGGGTTGGATTTGCGGATGAATGGGTGCTCGTGCTGGATGGCTGGAAGGCCGATGTGGATGCGGATGCCGACCCGGAGCTGTTCCTCCGCGCGGAGGTCGACGGGGTGGGAACGCTCTTCGCCATCGACCTGGTGGACCCGTCCAGCGGCAGGCCGGGCGCTCCGGCGCGCGTCTTCGCCATCGAGACACCGCGAGTGAAGGCGGATGCCGGGCTTGCCGACATGCCGTTTGCCTTCCGACGTGGCGACTTCGTCTTCCTCGCATGGGGTGGGGCGGAGGTGCTCGGTTCGACCTCTCGCCGCCACTTTGTGAACGTCGTACGGTTCGACGGTACCGGATTCGTCGTAGACGACATCGACCTGGAGTAGCCCGCCAGAGAGGCAGGCGTCAGCGCGCGACGCGAGCCAGTGGCAATGCAACGACGAGCCCGCGCAGGGCGTCGGCGCGGTGCACGATCGGCGGCCTGGGCAGCGGTGCGGAGGCCTGAACGGCTTCAATCACCTCCTTGTCGACCTTCCTGTCGCCGCTGAGCGAGACACCGGTCATGCCCGCGATCTTCCCGCTGGAGGTGATCTTGAGTCTCAACTGCACGGTCTTGTCGCCATGTTTCCGGATGATTCCCCTGGGCAACGGCATGGCGGTGAGGAGGTGCGTCTGCAGGGCCTCGATGTACTGAGGAAGGCTGATCTGCCCGAGGTCTTCGTCCAGACCGGCGGCGCTCGGCTGGGCGGCTTCGATTGCGCTCTCCGCCTCCGTCGTCTGGATGTCTGGGATGCCTTCGAGCAGCGCTCCGATGTCATCCTCGCCGAGAGCAGGAGCCGCGAGGAGCCCGAGCGTGAAGAGGATTGGGTTCATTGTGTTTCCTCCAGTACGAGCCGGGCTGTCCGGGCGGCCACGAGATGGTGGGAAGCCCCCCGATGCGGCCGGACTCAGTCTTCGAAATCCGGGTAGCAGACGATGGCGTCCTCGGAGGCGAACCGCGCGCGCAGTCCAGCGGTTCCCATCCGGTGCGCAAACCGAACCTCCAGCGGAAACTGCCCCGCAGTGAGCTGGACGGGTATTTCGACGGGATCGAACGTGTCCGATGCCTGGACGCTGGCAACCAGCCGTCCATCCACGAGTACGAATGCATCGCTCGTTGCGCCAA
>JAYYRS010000346.1:0-7840 GCA_036126975.1 Myxococcota bacterium | reverse complement strand
GACTGGACCGGAAATGGCTTGCGCTACGTCATCCGGCAGCTCATCGCGCTCGGCATCGGCGGGGCCCTCGCGGTGCTCACCGCGCTCGCACCCACCCTCCAGCTGCGCAAATACCGCAAGGCCTTCTACATCGCGGTCATGGTCGGACTGGTGCTCACCTACGTGCCCGGCATCCAGCATGTCTCCAAGGGCGCAGCCCGCTGGATCGGCTTCGGCGGATTCAACGTCCAGCCGTCGGAATTCGCCAAGATTGCAGTCTTGGTGGTGCTCGCACACTTTCTGGATCGCTGGCGCGGCTACATCCGCGACTGGCGAGTCCTGCTGCAGGCAGCGCTCATCCCCGCACCCGTGCTGCTGGCCGTGCTGCTGCAGCCCGACTTCGGCACGACGGCCATCATTGCCGGCATGTGCTTCATGATGCTCTACGTCGCGGGCATGAAGCTCTCCCATGTCGCAATCCTGGGGGGCGGCGGGCTCGCGGCCGGCGTGCCGATCCTGCTCCTGGAGCCCTACCGTCTGCGGCGGCTGGTCAGCTTCCTCGACCCGTTCAAATATGAAGATGCGGGCGGACACCAGGTCATCCAGGGTTGGGTCGCCATGCACACCGGGGGGCTCACAGGGCAGGGGCTGGGGAACTCCATGGCCAAGCTGCACTTCCTGCCGGAGCCATGGACCGACTTCATCGGCGCCGTCATCGGAGAGGAGCTCGGCTGGGTCGGACTCGTGGCCGTTGTCGGTCTGTATGGGCTGTTCGTCTGGCGAGGGCTCCACATCGCACGCCGGGCGAAGGACGCATTCGGGATGTTCCTCGCCGCCACGATCACCGCCATGGTGGGTCTCGAGGCCTTCTTCAACCTCGCAGTCATCCTCGGCCTCGTTCCACCGAAGGGCCTCGTCCTTCCCTTCGTCTCCTATGGTTCGAGCGCCATGATCTCGCACCTGTGGGCCGTGGGGATCCTGCTCAGCATCGCGGCCGAGGCCCGGGAGGCCCCCATCCCCGCAGGCTGGCCGCATCGCAGGACCCAGCTCCCGACGAGCACCAGCACGCTGCCCAGCGTCGCCCGATAGCGCACGACCGCACACCGAGGTCTCCATGTTTCGCGGAAAGGTCCAGCAAATCCACTTCGTCGGCATCGGCGGCGCCGGCATGTCCGGCATCGCCGAGGTGCTGCTCACCATGGGCTACCGGGTCAGTGGCTCGGACCTCAAGGAAAGTGCCGCGGTGCGCAGGCTTCGCAGCCTCGGCGGAGAGATCCATTTCGGACACGATGCATCGTTGGTCGACGGGTGCGACGTGGTTGTCAAATCGACCGCGATCCCCATGCACAATGTCGAGATCCAGGCGGCCGAACTCCAGCAGATTCCCGTGATCCCACGCGCCGAGATGCTCGGGGAGCTGATGCGGATGAAGTATGGCGTCGCGGTGGCCGGCACCCACGGAAAGACGACGACGACCTCGATGCTCGCCCGCTGTCTCCACCACGCCGGCATGGACCCCACCATCGTGATTGGAGGCAAGCTCGACCACATCGGCGGCTCCGCGAGGCTCGGCGCAGGGGAGTTCCTCGTCGCGGAGGCCGATGAATCCGACGGCTCCTTCATGAAGCTCGATCCGACCATCGCGGTCGTGACGAACATCGACCCCGAGCACATGGAGCACTGGGGCACCCAGGAGGCCCTGATGCAGGGCTTCGCGGACTTCGCCAACAAGGTGCCATTCTTCGGATTCGCGACGCTCTGCCTTGATCATCCCAACGTGCAGCGTCTCCTCCCGCGCCTGAACCGCCGCGTGGTCACCTACGGATTCAGCGCCCAGGCGGAGCTCCGCGGCGAGAACCTCAGCTGCAAGGGCATCGAGACGCGATTCGACGTGGTCTGGCGGGGCACTCGCCTCGGCGAGATCAACCTGCACATGCCCGGACGGCACAACGTATCGAACGCACTCGCAGCGATCGCGGTGGGTCTTGAGCTGGGCGTTCCGTTCGAAAAGCTGGCTGATGGTCTCGATGGCTTCACCGGGGTCGACCGCCGCTTCAGCATCCGCGCCGTCATCGAGGTCGAGAAGGGCCGCCCCCCCATCACCGTGATCGACGACTACGGACACCATCCGGCGGAGATCACGGCGACCCTCGCCGGCGCCCGGGAGGCGTGGCCCGACCGTCGGATCCTTGCCGTATTCCAGCCGCATCGATTCACGCGGGTTCGAGACCTCCTCGATGACTTCGCCCGGGCATTCCATGATGCCGGCCATGTCGTCGTGTGCCCGGTGTACCGAGCCGGGGAGCGGCCCATCGAGGGTCTGGATGCGACCACCATCGGCGCAAGGCTCGTGAGCTACGGACACCGTTCCGTCCACATTGTCGATGCACTGGAGGAAGCCACGAAGCACCTGCTGGATGAAGCCGAGCCCGGCGATGTCATCATCACGCTCGGAGCAGGCGATGTGAATCGCGTCTGCGGTGAGCTGGCGGAGGGCCTCCGTGGATGAATCCGGAACGAGTCTGGGAGAGGCCCTCGAGGCGGTGACGGGTGTGGTGCTCCGGGAGCGCGAGCCCATGCATCGGCACACGCCGCTGCGAGTGGGCGGACCAGCGGATCTGTTCGCCGTGGTCCCGGATGTCGATTCCCTCAAGACGGTCCGCCGCCTCGCGCGGAGGGCGCGGACCCGGACGATGTTGCATTGGCCCCATCAGGACATCATCGTGAGGGATGGCGGCCTGCGCGGCCTCGTCATCCGCCCGGGCGCCGGGTTCGAGACGATGGCCCGCCCGACCCCTGACACAATCATGCTCGGAGCGGCCACGCCGTTCGGCGCGCTCGAGGGCTTCGGTCCCGGTTGGTGGTCGGGCCTTTCGGGGTGGCCCGGCACTCCGGGAGGCCTGTTCCATGGGGGCGAACAGGAACACCTGACGGGCATGGTCACCCAGATCCGCTGGCTGCGGGGGCGGTCCGTGGAGTCCCATGCGATCGCACCCTCGGACCCTCTTCCTGCGCTGCCCGACACCGCTGTCCTGGTCGACATCACGCTTCGGCCAGGCCTGCTCGCGAGCCGCGCGCTCGGGCGCGTCGGACCCGCCCCCTGCGGTCTGCTGTTCGCCGACCCTCCTCCCACCCGGGGCGGAGGGAGGACGGCCGGAGAGGTGCTGGACGATTTCCACCTCACGGGCACCCGACTGCGGGCGTGGAAGCTCGCCCCCGAGACCCCGGGCCGCGTTGTCAATCTTGGCGACGGCACCGCGCGGGACCTCATGATGCTCGCGAAGGGCGTATCCGCACGATGTGAGCAGATGCTCGGCCTGCCGCTGGAGATCCGCCTGCCCGTAGTGGGCGAGAATCCGGCTCGTTTGCGCCGATCGCTGCGCAGGAATCGATGATGCCGCCATCAGGAGCCCCCGTGTCCGACACCCTCGCCACACGTCTCGCCGCCGGCACCGCCAGGGTTGCGGTGCTCATGGGTGGTCTGTCCACAGAGCGCAACGTTTCGCTGAAAAGCGGAAAAGCGGTGCTCCAGGCACTCCATCAGCTTGGGTGGGATGCCCACGCGGTCGACGTCCGCACGGATGTGGCGGCCCGCCTCGCTGCCCTGCGACCCGACGTCGCGTGGATTGCCCTGCACGGCGCCTTTGGAGAGGACGGCTGCATCCAGGGGCTGCTCGAGCTCCTGCGGATTCCCTACACGGGGTCAGGGCACAGGGCTTCGTCCATCGCGATGGACAAGGTGGCGACCAAGCGCATGCTCCGAGGCACCGACGTCCGCCTCATTCCAGATGCCACATGGCGGCACGGCGAGCCCGCGCCCGGGCTCTCGCTGCCGCTTGTCGTCAAGGCCCCGAACGGAGGCAGCACCATCGGCATCGCATTCGCCACGACGCCAGACGAACTCAACAACGCACTGCAGGACATCTCCCAGCTCGAGGAGACCCTGCTCGTGGAGAGGATGGTCATCGGAGAGGAGATCACCGTTGCGGTGCTCGAGGGGCGGGCACTTCCCGTCGTGTCCATCCGTCCCGTCGACAACGCCCACTTCGACTTCGAAGCCAAATACACCGAGGGTCGGACCGAGTACCTCGTTCCCGCTCCGATTCCCGCGACGGTCTCGGCCGATGCCCAGAAACAGGCCATCGCGGCCTACAACCTCCTCGGGCTCTCTGGCATCGCCCGTGCCGACTTCATCGTCGACGCAGAGGGCGTGCCCTGGTTTTTGGAGATCAACACCCTCCCGGGCATGACCGCGACGTCCCTGTCGCCCATGGCCGCTGAATCCGCGGGCATCACCTTCCCGGAGCTCGTACAGACCCTGCTGCGCGCCGCGCGCCTCCATGTTCCCCTCCCCGACCCGACGCTTGCGGCGATGCCCGGCACGCAGGGATGAACCAATCCTGCAACGGCATGGTTATCTCCTGGAGGCAATTCCCGTTGACCATTGCGACGTCGGGGGCGTCGCAGCTCCGCCCGGAGCCGCGTCCCGTGGAACTCTTGTCTTGTCAAGGCTTGTCTCGCACGGTACGGTGATTCCGCCCCCCGCGTGCGGCCGCTCTCCCCTCCCCCCAAGACGGCCCCCGCCCTCGCTTCTCCCGCGATCCCATTCCCCAACCTCCCCTCTCCTCCGATCGGACCCCCGCCCGTGTCCCTGAATCTCCGCGATACCGCACCGCTCGATCACGAGCCCGAGTCCGTCCTGGCTCGGACCCGTCGCGTCGTGGGCGTCGGACTGTCCGGCGGCATTGCCGCCACCGTCGCAGGGCTGCTGGCCCACGAGGTCGCGGTCGGGGCAGCGTTCGAGGTGCATCGGGTCGAGGTCGCGGGCAACGTCCGGGTCTCGGATGTGGCAGTCCGACATCTTGCGGATCTGCGTATCGGAACACACCTGTCACGCGTCGACCTGCAGCAGGCCGTCATCGGCGTGCAGGAGCATCCGTGGATCGCACGCGCCGAGGGCCGTCTCCTGTTCCCCTCGGGCGTACAACTGCTCGTTGAAGAGCATGAACCGGTGATGCTCCTCGCCCTCGAGCAGCTCTGGTACGTCAATCGCGCTGGCGATGTGTTCCGACGGGCGGACACCAGCGACCTCGACTATCCGGTCCTCAGCGGCCTGGACCCGGCCCTCGTTGCGGAGCGACCGGCACTCGCGCGCGCCATCCTCACCCAGGCCTCCGAAATCCTTGACGCCGCCGCCACCCATCGACATGCCCAGCCGGGGCAGATCTCCGAGCTGCGCTTCGACCGGCGAGCCGGTTTCAGCCTCGTGCTGCGGACCGGCACCGAGCTCGTCCTCGGCTTTGATGAGGCAGACCGTCGTTTGGAGCGATTCGACCGGCTCGTGCAAGCGGGGTTCAATCCCGAATCGCCCCACCGGGTGGACCTCGGAGGCAGCCGCGTCGCCGTGGCCGCTCCGCTCGCGCCACCCGCCCCGGCCGCCCCTGCAGGCTGACCGCCGCACATTCCTTTCCTCCTTCTCTCTCGCCTACACTCCTTCCACCCCTGGCACCCCAAGGCTCCGCGGGGTCGCCGAGCAGCAGCACCGGAGCGCACTCATGTCTGGAACCCGTATGACCCTGGACTTTGTTCACGAGGACGTCCACAAGGCGCAGATCCGCGTCATCGGCGTCGGGGGCGGCGGCGGAAACGCCGTCAACAACATGATCGAGTCCGGGATGTCCGGAGTCGAATTCATCGCCGTCAACACCGACGCGCAGGATCTGGAACGCAGCCTCGCGCCGCGTCGGTTCCAGCTCGGGGGACAGCTGACGAAGGGTCTGGGGGCCGGTGCGAACCCCGAGATCGGCCGGGAGGCTGCCCTCGAGGACCGGGACCGGATCGCCGAGCTCGTCGCGGGCGCCGACATGGTGTTCATCACCGCAGGGATGGGTGGCGGCACCGGAACCGGTGCAGCCCCCGTCATCGCCCAGGTTGCGAAGGAACTCGGCGCCCTGACCGTGGCGGTCGTGACCCGTCCGTTCAGCTTCGAAGGTCGTCGTCGTCGCAAGCAGGCAGACGAAGGTGTCGAGAACCTGCGGCAGGTCGTCGACACACTGATCACGATCCCCAACCAGCGCCTGATCAGCATGGCCACGGAGCGGACCACCATGAAGGAGGCCTTCCAGATGGCCGACAAGGTGCTCTTCCAGGCCTGCAAGGGTGTCAGCGACCTGATCAACCACCAGGGAATCATCAACGTCGACTTCGCCGACGTGTCCACCATCATGTCCAACAAGGGCCTCGCGCTCATGGGCGTCGGTGTCGGCTCGGGAGAGCACAAGACGGTCGAGGCCGCACAGAAGGCCATCTCCAGTCCCCTGCTCGACGACGTCAGCATCGCAGGCGCGACCAGCGTGCTCATCAACATCACCGGCAACTCCGAGCTGACGATGTTCGAAGTGCACGAGGCCGCCACGATGATCCAGGAAGAAGCCCACGAAGACGCCAACGTCATCTTCGGTTGGGTCATCGACGAGACCATGACCGACGGCGCACTGGTCACAGTCATCGCGACCGGGTTCGAAGAGTCATGGCTGCAGGCGAAGCCGGACGTGGAGCAGCGGGTTCGCAAGGCCGCTGTTGCGGGCGGCGGCCGCCAGGGCGGGTATCGCCCCACCGGCGGGCGGACATCGAGCGGCATGGTGAGCGGAATCAACCAGGAAGACTACGACATCCCGACCTTCTTCAAGTCGGGCGTCTGAGTCTTCCGACTCGTCCACCAGCTGCCTGCCTGTCACGCCCAGCTGCACGCGTGCAGGCCATGAGCACGGCCTCTAGGACCATCCTGGGGGCCGTCCTGCCTTGGGGACCATGGTGGCGTCCGCCGCCGGACCAGCGTCCGCGCGCAGGGACGAATTTCGAGGCACCAGAGCTGCGTGGAGCTGCCGGTACCCGGGGCCACCGACCACCGTTCGTTCGCACGCTCCGTCGCTCCCAGCCATCGACCCATGAAGCCGTCCTGTGGTGGTGTTCACCTCACAGCTTGGGCAAGGAACGCCCACCCGATGCCGTGCATCGGTGGGCGTAGTCGGTTTCGGGTGCTCTCGGATGGACCGGCCGGGTCCGAAACCATCTCCACCGTGTCCCCCGGCGCGCCCCTGGCCTCCGTGAGACCTGCACGACCCGCAAAGACCCACACGGCACGCTGCGTGACGGGGCATCGCGTCCGACCCGGAACGGGCGTCGAGGCAGCGACGCTTCCGGCTCAGTCCCCTCGGCTCTTCTTCCGCCGTTGGTACTGCGCCTTCTTGAACGCGGTGCTCAGCAGGGCGTGGGTGAGGGTCGACCCCAGGACCGCGACGCCGCCCCCGCCCGTGTAGAGTGCCACGAGCCTCGACCGGTCGCCGCTGAGCGTCAGATCGTTGTAGCGCCGGCTGTCGACAGCAACGACGTCCGCCTCCGCGTAGAGCATCGTGCTCCGGATGTAGAACCCCGTGGCTGTCGCCAGCAACCCGCCGGAGACGACATAGCCGGCGGTGTCCCATCGCTTCGAGGCAAGGTAGGCCGCGTGTGAGGCCTGCAGCTGCTCGGGGGTGAATCGCTGCATCTTCAAGGCAACGGTCTTGGTCGTCCCGGGCCGGACGCTCACCGAGACCGTGTCGGACCGTCCGTTCTGGCAGAAACCCTTGGCCGTGTGCGCTGGACCAGCCGTCACGGGTACCGTCAGCGGCTCCCGCCGCGATGTGTACCCGACATCCTCACCATCGACACGGACGCGACCCGCGCAGCGGCGACCGTCCAAGGCACGCGTGGTGATCTTCAACGTCCCCTGGCGGCTGGGGTCCAGTGGGAAGAAGCCGACCACTGGGCGGCGCTTGTACGCAATCGCGATGTGGTCCTTGGACGCAGCCACCGACTTCTT
>JAYYRS010000345.1:0-3340 GCA_036126975.1 Myxococcota bacterium | reverse complement strand
CATCGCCCAGCTGCCGTCGCCGTCCTTGTCGCCATCCCGGTCAGCATAGTCGCAGTTGTCGTCGGCACCGTTGTAGAAGACCTCGGCGTCCTCGGTCGGGAACACCGACGCAAGTTCATCGTTGCAGTCGACCGCTTCGTCGTCCTCGAAAGCACAGGCCGATGTCCCGAGGCTCTCGATGTCGACGGTGGGGTCCCCGCGAAACCCATCCGCATCGAAATCGCAGTCGACGGTCGCCTCGTAGTCACAATCCTGGTCGGTGCCGTCCCACCAGACCTCCGCCGCACCCGGATGGACATCCGATGCCGGTGTCTCCGCGATGTTGGCGTCGTCGCGAGGCGACCCGTCGATGCAGTCGTCCCCCGTGTTTCCGTCACGATCCGGGTGGTACTGCGAAGCGTGGCCATCGCCGTCCTGGTCGAACTCGTCGACACCATCACAGTTGAGGTCGACCCCGTCGTACCAGAAGTCCACCCATCCATCGACATCCGGGTTCCACCCTCGCTCGTAGAGGACCTGCCCCGCCGCCGCCCCCGGGTTCACGAGGTCGGCGGAAGGCTGGGGATACGGATGGTCGGCGTCGGTCACGACGGTGAACTCCGGGACCGGTCCGGCATCCACTGGCGCATCCCAGCAATCCGCCTCTGGCGGGTGATCCTGACCGCTCCCAGGCACGCCAAGCGTCTCGAGACCGATGTACTCCGCCGGCACCCAGCCATCACCGTCCGCGTCGTAGTCGTCGAGACCGTCACAGTTCTGATCGATACCGTCATACCAGGGGTCCACCGCCCCGGGGTAGATCTGGTCGCCCTTCTTTCCCCCGGACCCTGGCAGCGCCTCCATGCTGTCCCAGCAATCTCCCTCGGCCGGAGTGAATCCGTCACCATCGATGTCTTCGACCTTCCAGGTCGTTCCGCAGCCTGCGAGCATGGCAGCTGCGGCAAGCGGCGGGAGCACGCGTCGCGGCATGGATGGACTCCTCGAGAGCAGGAGCGCAGCGTAGCGCCGACACTGCAGGGGGATCAACCAGCCAGACGGGCTCTTGCCATCAATCCACCGGTCCGGCCGCGCCTGCGCAGCCTCCATTGCCGGCGTCCAGGGTCCCGTTGATGCAGCGACGTCGACGAGACCCGGCTTCCAGGCCCCCGTCCCGCCGTTTCGAAGCACCCGCGCCGCGCATCGTCGGCTGCAGGGAGGAGTCCAACCGCGTCCCGAGGACGATTCAGCCACCGAGCCCGAGCAGGAGATAGGCCGCGCCCGCATCGAATCCGCCGTCGTCGTCCTGCGGCGCGCCGACCAGCAGGTCATCGAGCCCATCTGCGTTGGCGTCCCCACCACCAGCAACGGACCAGCCAGCGAGGTCGCCGGTGGACTCGCCCGTGAGCCTGACGGGCCCGCCGGCCGTCGCGAGGTCGAGCGTCCCCGCGGTCATGGGTCCATAGACGACATAGGCTGCGCCCGAGTTGTTGCCGATGGTGTTCTCCTTCCAGGCACCGACCACGATGTCGTCGTTCCCGTCGCCATCCACATCGCCCGCGCCAGAGACGGTGTGTCCCAGGCGGTCGTTCCCATCGGCCCCCGCGATGCTGGCCCATGCCGCGAGGCTGCCGGCGCCACCGGAGAGTGCGGAGGCGCTGCCCTGGACGACGCGGACAGCGCCGGCGTTCGCACCACCATCGTCAGCAGTCGGCGAGCCCGCGAGGAGGTCCTCGTAGCCATCGCCGTCGACGTCCGCGCCCCCGCCGATGGCGAACCCCAGCCAGTCGCCCGCCGACGTTCCCGCGAGGTATGGACGCGTGTCTACGTTGCCGGCCGCCGTTGCCGGCCCCGCGACCACGTACACCGCGCCTGCATTGTTCGGTGAGCTCCCAGGCTCGGAGAGATGCGCGCCGATCGCCGCGTCGTCGAGTCCGTCGCCGTCGAGGTCGACCCACTCCACCGAGTAGCCAACGGCCTCTCCGTAGCTGCTGCCCGTGTGCGGCGTACTGGCCGCGAGGTCGAAACCTGCGGCCTGGATGTCTGCGCCCAGCAGGAGCGTCACCTCACCCGGACCGCGATTGGCACTGCCCGTCGCAGCCGACTGGGGTGAACCGATCAACACATCGGCGGCGCCGTCGCCGTCCGTGTCGCCGCCCATCGCAACTGCCCAGCCCGCGTGGTCGGCATCGCCCGCCCGCTGGGTCGCGATGGCCGTGAGGTTCGCAACCGAGGACCCGATGGTCACGGGGCCGGTCATCAGCCATGTGCGGCCCGCGCCCGCCGCACCACCCGGTGCCCCGACCACCACTTCGTTGATGCCATCCCCATCGATGTCGCCGCCCGACATCGATTGCCCGGCTTGCGCTCCCGTCTGGGAGCCCTGGAAACGCCGGGCGCGCGTCACGATCCGCGCGCTCACCGAATCGCTGGGGTCGACGCCGGAGATGGAGCCGTAGAAGATGTACGCGGCTCCCCGGTTGGCCGCAGCGGCGGAGTCGAAGAGCGGCGCGCCGACCGCAAGGTCGTCGATACCGTCGCCATCCACATCCCCGAGGAACCGGAGGCTTCGCGCCACCGAGTGCGCGCCATTCTCCCCCTCCAGCTTGAGATTGGCCTGGGACAGCGAGCCGTCTGCGATCGCACAGGTCGTGGACGCGTCACAGTCATTGTCGAGGCCGTCATTGCAGACCTCGTCCTCACCGGGGTTCACCGTCCCCTCGCTGTCATCGCAATCGGTGCGTGGCGCGGTGGCGAGCGCCTCGCCCGCATCGCCGCAGTCCGCATCGCTTGACGCAACGGTGGCACCCGATGCTTCGGCGTAGCCATCGCCGTCCGCGTCGACGTAGCAGGTCTCGATTCCGTCGCAGTCGGAGTCGATCCCATCCGCGACCACCTCGGCTGCGCCAGGATTGACGGTCGCGTCCCCGTCGTTGCAGTCCGTTGCAGGCGCGGTGGCCAGCGCCTCGCCGCTGTCGTCGCAGTCCGCGTCGGCCGACACCACCGTCGCGGCGGAGTCCGCGCGGTACCCGTCGCCGTCGCTGTCCGTGTAGCAGGTCTCGGTCCCATCGCAGTCGGAGTCGACCCCATCCGCGACCACCTCGGCTGCGCCAGGATTGACGCTCGCGTCCGCGTCGTTGCAGTCCGTGGCGTCCGTCACGGTGTCGGAGGGCGGGCGACATGACTCGACGCCTGTCCCCGCGTCACCGTACCCATCACCGTCGAGGTCGCTGTAGTACGTGGTGGCCGTCGTGAGGTCGATGCTGTCGTCGTCATCGTCCACGAGGCCGTCGCAGTCGTTGTCCGCGCCGTCGCAGACCTCATCGGCGTCCGGAGAGATGTCGAAGTCGGCGTCGTCACAGTC
>JAYYRS010000344.1:0-3830 GCA_036126975.1 Myxococcota bacterium | reverse complement strand
ACACACTTCTCGGGCCTCGGGATTCACGGTTCGACGGCCATCGTCGCAGTCATCGGCATCGTCCGCGAAGCCCTGGGGCTGCTCGCACGCCGAGACCGCCAGGCCCGGGTCTGGATCCCCGTAGGTGTCGGCGTCGGCGTCGGCGTACCAGGTCGTCAGCCCCTCGGCGTCATCATCGAGGTCGTCGGCCGCACCGTCACAGTCTTCGTCGACATCGAACGGGTCGCAGACCTCAGGGGCATCCGGGTTCACATCCGCACGCGTGTCGTCACAGTCCGTGTTGTCGTCCACGAATCCGTCTGATGGCGCGCAGGCCTCCTCCCGATGGCCAGGGTCTCCGAATCCGTCTTCGTCGGCGTCCCGGTAGTAGGTCCCCGGACCGACTGCACCGGGTTCGTCGATCTCTCCGTCGCAGTCATTGTCCACCGCGTCGCAGAGCTCGGTCGCGCCGGGTCGGATCTCTGCGTTGTTGTCGTTGCAGTCGTCCCCGTCGGCGACATACCCGACCGGCGGCTCGCACAGCGCCAGCGCCGTATCCGGGTCTCCATGACCGTCGAGATCGGCGTCGAAATACCACAGTGGCGCATCTACCGCGCCCTCTTCATCCACCTGTCCGTCGCAGTCGTTGTCGACCTCGTCACAACGCTCGTCCGCGAAAGGGTGGACCTCCGGGTCTCGCTCGTCGCAGTCCACCCACCGAACCCAGTGGTCACCGTCCGCATCGAGCGGAGGTTCCTGCTCGCCGCCGTTGCAGGCCTGCACCAGGAGCGCAGACGGAAGCAGGAGCAGCAGCTGCGAGGAACGCATGGTCCGGATCCGGGCTGGAAGCGAGCCGCAGTGTATCCGGCTGACCCCGGCTCCGGGCGCGGTTCCGGGCCGGCGGCTACGCTGCAGCCAACCCCGGTGGTCCGTGCCGCGCCCTGCTTCCATCTCCGCCACCGTCATTGCCGCCGGTACGATGACGGCCTGTGGACCCGGCGCCGCCACCGTGGTGGCCGAGAAGGGAGGATGGGCGCGCTTCCCTGCAAACTCCGAGGCCGCGGTCGCGGCGAGCCTCTTCCTCGACGAGGCCGCCATCGAGGTCGACGTCTTCCTCACCAACGACCGGATGCCCGTGCTGGTGGACGGACCACGGCTCGACCGTGCGACATGTCGGACCCTGGATGGGGAGCGCATCCCCGAAGACGTGTGGCTCATCCAGCATGACCTCGCGGACCTCGATGCTGGCTACCGGTGCGGCGTCGCGGCGGACCCTGCCTGGCCCGACGCGCGAGTCGGCGCCGCTCCGGTCCACACGCTCGACGCACTGACCGCCCAGCTGGCGGAGGATCCCCCGGATGCCGTGCTGCTGGACCTCCGCTGGACACCCAATGTCTCGCACGCGCCGGAGGTGTTTGCCGCCGAGGTCCTCGAACGATGGTGGCGCGACCAACCATCCACCCGTCTGCGGGTCGTGGCCGACCGGGCGGCGATGATCGAGGCGGTCGAGTCTCGTGCGCGCAGCGCGGGTGTCGAGGTCGTCACCCTGCTGCGCTGGCCCACCGAGCCACCGCGCGGCAGCGCCAGCGGAGCGCGCCTCGCCACCACGCTTGCGTCCGATGCCGGTGCAGCGGACCCCTGGGCAGCCATGGCAGCGGCGGGCGCCGACGGTCTGCTCGTCCATGGTGACCTCCTGCGGCGCGCCGACGTCGCCCGACGGCCCGCCGGTGCGGAGCTGGGTCTCCAGGGCGCCGACACCGCGCACCCCGCCGCCGACTGGCTCGAGCAGGGAGACTGGGTGCTGGACGCCACGGGAGGGGTCGATTGAATCCGTTCCCGCTGCTCCTCTCGACCGCGATGGCAGGCCCTCTGGAACGCGTCGACGTCCTGGCTGCCAGCCCAGAGGGTTGGCTGTGGGACGAGGCTCCCCTGGCGGCGGCGCGGCCATCGACGGCGGCGGTGCGCCTCGTTGAACAGGTCTCGCTGGGCTGGGCGCTGCCGATCGATGGGTTGTCGGTCGGAACCAGCTGGCGCACACAGGAACTCCGCTATGCCCGCGACCTCGGCGAATCCCGGGTGGGCTGGGTCGTGGGCATGCAGACCCGTCTGTTGATGCCCCACGGACTGCGAGGTGGACTCCGCATCCGACTTGGCGACGCACACCTCGAGGCGGGCACGGTGCTCGACGCCGGCAGCACCTGGATGCGGCCCGTGGTGGGTCCCGTCCGTGTGTCCCCTGCCCTCGGGCTGGGCATCTGGGTGGGGGAGCGCGACAGCCGGGGCGCCGAGCGATAACGCCTTCTTCGGAGGTCCCCTGTGCGCCTGCTCGCCGCCGCCCTGCTGGTCATCCCCATGCTCGCCAGCTGCGGAGACAAGGCTGTCGATGACGACGACGACGATGCCGACTCGGTCGCAGATTCCGGCGGGGCTGCGCAGCGGCCAGGAGAGACCCTCGAGTGCGACACGCTCGAGCTCGACATCGTGGGTCCCGCAGCACCTGCGGTCGGGGACCGATGGACCCTGTGGCTGCGCTGCGACGGCGCGACGCTGGCCGGCACGATGGTCCTGCGATTCGACCCCGCCGACATCGCCGAGGTAGACTCCAACAACGCGCTCTTCCGCGCGGCCGGGGACGCCCTGATGCGCTTCCAGGTTGGCAGCCGGCGGGTCGAGCAGGAGATCACGGTCGCCCCATGAAACGCCATCCCTCCCCCTGCCCGTCCATCCTCGTCCTCCTGCCGCTCGCCTTCGGGTGCACGGACAAGACCGAGAAGCAGGCCTTCCCCGCCGGGCTCGAGCCGCTCGGGGCACTCGAAGCCCGCTGCTCGGGCGCCGTGGGAGAGGTCACCACGGTCAACGGCCAGAGCGAGACATTCGACTGGACGCACGGCTGCGGGACCCTTGAAACCACCCTTGAGGACGTCTATCTCGCCCTGCAGGATACCGTGGTCGCGGTCGACCAGCGGTCCGTCGACGAGTGGACGCGAGAGGACGGCGTGGAGCCCGAGTACGACGTCAGCTTCGCACTCCAGAATACCGTCTATGACATCATCACGGTGGAGTTCGAGACGACATGGCGCGCGGGTGCACTCGTAGCGGACGACAAAGACGGCATGAGCGAGATCGGCGCGCGCTACCAGATGACGGCCGCGCCGCAGGTCATCACGCTCATCGAGGGCTCGGTCTACGCAGCGAACAATGGCGACGGCACGGTCGAGGTCCAGATCATCGACCATCTCGACGCCCTGCGCGGCGGAACGGACATCACGGAGCTGAAGGTCTCCGACCTGTTCGCCGATATCGACGCGCACACCCGCGGCGACCCCATCCCGAGCCATCGGGAATAGCCCCCGTGCGTACGCTCCTCGTCGGCGCGATGGCCGTCGAGACCCGACCGCTCCTCGACCGGCTCGGGCAGAGACGGCGCCTCGCACCCGACACCCATGTGGGCACGCTGGATGGCGCACCGGTGGCGGTGTTGACGTGCGGAGTGGGTCCGCGCAAGGCCTATGCCCGGACCCGAGCCGTCCTGGCGGTGTTCCCTGCCGACCGGGTCGTGAGCATCGGCACGGCGGGCGCACTCGTGGACCACCTGGGGCGGGGCACCATCCGGGCCGCAACCTCCCTCTACAGCGGCGGAGACCATCGCGTCGATCTGGCGGCGCTGGGAGGGCTCGAGGGCGCATCAGTTGCGACGGTGACGCGCGCCGTCTTCGACCCTGAGCGACGCGCCCTGCTCGCGGCAGCCGGACCCGAGCTGGTGGAGATGGAGCTCTCGGCGGTCTACGACGCCACGCGTGAGATGGTCCCGGGTGCCAGCGTGCACGGGATCAAGGTGGTCAGCGATGCCG
>JAYYRS010000343.1:0-8402 GCA_036126975.1 Myxococcota bacterium | reverse complement strand
CGGCGTCGCAGGTGGGATCGGTGAGGCACTCCTCACCACCCAGATGGGACTCGCGGTGTCGGTCCCCGGCCTGATCGTGGGGCGGCTGCTGGACCGTCGCCAGGTGGTGCTCGAGGACGAGCTGGACCAGCTCGAGGAGCTCGCCCGGAACCCGACCCGGGAGGCGGCATGAGCCTGGGCCGACGCAAGCGTGGGGAAGACCCCGGGGTCGACATCTCGCCTCTCATCGATGTTGTCTTCATCCTGCTGATCTTCTTCATGGTCTCCACGACCTTCGTGAAGGACTCGAAGCTCGATATCGAGCGGCCCGGCGCATCGAGCGCCACGCGGGCATCGACCAAGTCGATCCGCGTGAGCATCGATCGCACCGGAACCATCACGATGGACAATGTGCCAGTACGTCCCTGGATGGTGCAGAGCCGGGTTCGGGAGGGACTGGCGGCGGGCGCAGACGGCAGTGTGCTGGTGATCACCGACCGACGTGTCTCGGCCGAGAAGCTCATCGAGGTGGTGGACCAGTGCCGCCTCGCCGGTGCGTCGGACGTCGGCGTGGTGACCGACCTCGAAAGCAGCGAGGCGGGAGGCTGAATCATGGACCGCCGCCACGTCTTCGCAGCTGGGGTCAGCGTCCTGGGCACCACCTTCGTGTTCGGGCTGGTGCTCCTCATGAATGCGGGCGCACTGGGTCCCGAGCAGGACGGGGCACCGGGCGCCACCTCGTTCGAGGTCCCCCCGCCGCCTCCCAAGCCGCCGCCCAAGAAGCGCGCGACGAAGAAGAAGAAGGTCCGAAAGTCGCGCAAGCCGCCGCCGCCGGTGCCCATCGTGGGCGCAGACCTCGGCGGGTTGGCGTTCGGACTGGACGCGCTGGCGGGCGGTCTCGGCGGGGACGCCGACGCCCTGCTGGGTGATGTCGAGGACGTCGTGATGACCGAGGACGCCGTCGATGAAGCACCGCGGCCCGTGTCGCGGACACCGCCGCGCTACCCGGAGCGCGCGCGGAAGAAGGGGATCTCGGGTCGCGTCGAGCTCAGCCTGCTCATCTCGGCCGCGGGTGCCGTCCAGGATGCACGGGTACTCTCCGCAAGCCCGGCCGGCGTTTTTGAGGAGGCCGCACTCGCGGCGGTCCGGGGGTGGAGATTCAGGCCCGCGATGTACGAGGGACGACCGGTATCCATTCGGGTGACGCTGCCCCTCTCCTTCGGGTTCGAGTGATGCGGCTGCTGCCGGCCGTCGCCCTGTGGCTCGCGCTTGGGGCCCTGCCCGTGCACGCCCAGTCCGTGGAAGAGGACCCGGTGGCGCTCGCCGCGCTGTTGATCCAGGACGGAAAGCTCGACCGGGCGGCTGTCGTGCTCGATGGGTTGTCGCCTGAGGCAAAAGGTGTCGATGCCGCCAGGTACTGGACCCTGCGTGGACTCGTATGGCTGCGCCAGGACCTGCCTGCGGATGCTGCACGTGCCTTCGCCGCTGCGGTGGAGGCCTCCGAACCGCCTGTCGACACGCAGCTCCATCTCTCCCTCGCGCGTGCCCGGGTCCGATCCGGCGACGATTCCGCGGCGCTGGATGCACTGCTCGCAGGGGGCCCATCTCTGGACGCGCTGCCAGGACGCTGGCTGGTCGCGGCGCGCGCCCACTGGAATCTCGGGGATCTGCCCCAGGCATGGTCCGCACTCGAGGTCGGCGCGCAGCGGTTTCCCGCACAGCCGGACTTCCCACGTCAACAGGTGCTTCTGCTCGTGGAGATGGGCTTCACGCGCGAGGCGGGTGATCGGGCGGGCGGGCTCCTCGAGCGCGCGGATGGTGTCGCAGACGACGCGCTGACCGTGGCCGAGGCCCTGCGTCGCGCGGGCGCCCACGGGCGCGCTGCAACCGTTCTCGAGGAGGCGCGCCTGCGCTTCCCAGAGGACGACCGTCTCGACATCCAGCTCGCTGCGGTGCATGCGGATGCGGGTCGTCCCCTTGCCGCGGCGCGGCTGCTCCAGCCTGTGGCCCATCGGGACTCCGAACTGGCCGACGAGTCCGCCGAGCTGTTCCGACGCGCTGGCCACCTCGACGCGGCGCTGATGATGAACGCCGAGATCCCTGACTCGGAGACCAAGGTTCGCCAGCGCTTCGGGCTGCTGATCGATGCGGGTGCGTGGGAGCGTGCCGTCGCCTTGGAACCCCGGCTCTCGCGACTCGGGCTGATGGGCGACGATCGGGTCCGATACGGCGTCGCATATGCTTGGTTCCAGGTTGGGGATCTCGATTCGGCAGAGCGCCTCCTGCGGGGGATCTCCGATGCGACCGTATTCCGCCAGGCGACCGAGCTCCGACGCGCGATGGCGGCGCAGCAGGAGGCCCTGCCATGACCGGGCCGCTTCCGGGACTGGGTCTCCTGGCTGCCCTGTCCGCACCCCTCGAGGCCGAGGCGTCCGAGACGGGGATGGTCGTGGGTGTCGTCTTCGATGCGAGCTCGGGAATGCCTCTCGCAGAGGCCGAACTCCAGCTGGGAGAGGCCCGGCTCCGGACCGACGGGTTCGGTGCCTTTGCCCTCACCGCGGCCAGTGGCGTGCAGCAACTCTCGGTGGGCCTGCCGGGTTCGGCGCTCCAGGATGCCGGGCCCGTGCCCGTCGTGCGGGGGGAGACCACGGAGGTCCTGATCACGATCGACCCTGTGGCAGGTCTGTCGACCCTGGTGGTCGAGAGCGCCGCGGAGCCCGCCGAGCCGTTGAACCTGGAGGACGCGGCGCTCGCTGCACTGGATGGAATGGTCGTCGATGAGTCGGGTGCTCCGCTCTCCGGGGCACGGATCTACGTCCGCGGCTGGTCAGGGGAGGGCCGGTCGGACGATGGCGGCCGGTTCGCCATCGAGGTGCCAGTCGGCACGGTCGCCTTGAGCGTGCTGCGGTCGGGGTACGCAGCGAGGTCCATCGATGGAATCGAGGTGACCGTGAGCGGCGTGAGTGGGCTCCAGATCGAGCTTGTCGAGGCGGGGATGGCCCTCGACGAGTTCCGAGTCACCGTCCCCCGCCTGGAAGGGGGCGAGTCGACGTTGCTCGCGGAACGGCAGGATGCCAGCGAGGTCGTCGACTCGCTCTCCGCAGAGCAGATGGCACGGCGCGGAGACAGCAGTGCAGCGGCTGCGCTGCGCCGGGTGACGGGCCTCACGGTGGTTGGCGGGAAGTACGTGTACGTAAGAGGTCTCGGTGAGCGGTATTCCGCATCATTGTTCAATGGCAGCACGCTGCCGAGTCCGGAGCCATCCCGGCGCGTGGTTCCGATGGACCTGTTCCCGACCGCGATGCTGGAGAGTGTCCTCATCCAGAAGACCTACTCGGCCTCCATGCCCGGTGAGTTCGGCGGTGGAGTTGTGCGTCTGCGGACGAAGGGCGTTCCGGAGGCGCCGCTCCTCCGTGTATCGATGTCGGGTCGGTACCAGGCTGGGACCACGTTCTCGGATGCATGGACCGGTGACCGTGGGAATGGCGACTGGCTGGGTTTCGGTGCGGCACACCGTGCCCTTCCCGATGACCTCGCGTCGGCCACGGAGAACACGCCGCTGCAGCTGCGGAGCAGCCTCCCGGGGTCGCAGGGCTTCACATCCGAGGAGCTCGAGGCGCTGGGAGAGGCGTTGCCCAACCGTTGGGGGCTGCAGCGCACGACGGCGCTGCCGGACATGGCGCTCAGCGCCGTGGCGGGAAGGGGATGGGACGTTGGCGAGGACAGCCGAGTCGGAGTGATCTTCGGGACGAACTACCGGAACGGATGGGACCACTTCCGCTATGAATCCGTGGTCTACACGCTCGACGGGGCGGACCTGACCCCCGACAAATCCTATTCCTTTGCCGAGCTTACGAATACGGTGGGTCTGTCAGGGATCCTCCATGTGGCTGCCGACCTGGGTGACGACCACCACCTGTCGTCCACCACGACGCTGACCCGAGACAGCGAGAACTACGCCCTGCGGGGTTACGGGTACGAAGACGACATCGGCACCGACACGCGTCGGGAACGGACCCAGTGGATCGAGCGCCAGCTCCTCGTGCAGCAGCTGGCGGGAGAGCACACGCTCGCGTCGGTCCAGGAGCTCGAGGCGCGATGGCGATACGCCTTCAGTCTCGCCGACCGCGTCGAGCCTGACCGTCGCGACATCTTGATGCAGCCGGAGACGGACGGCGACCGCTGGTTTCTTCGGTACCAGGGGGGCGGGCACGGCATCTTCTTCTCGGAGCTTGGTGATGCGGTCCATGACGCGGCCGCCGATCTGGCCCTGCCCTGGGGAGAGCCCGATGCCGAGGTGCGCGCCTGGCGGGGACGGCTCATGGGGGGAGGGCAGGTGATGGGCCGGGAGCGCGGCGTCGACGTCCGGAGATTCCGCTACGACGTGCTGGGAGGCGGTGCGACATCTGACTTCCTGTACAACGAGCCGGAGGACATCTTCACCCCGGACAACATCTCGGATGACGGGCTCCGTGTGGCGGAGGGGACCCTCTCGACCGACAACTACACCGCGCGCCACGATGTCCGCGCGGCCTACCTGCAGGCAGACACCACCGCGGCCTGGGGAACCGGACTCCTTGCCGGGGCCCGGTTCGAGAAGTCGGTCCAGGAGGCGCGGACCTTCCAGCTGTTCACCGACGACGCCGCGCCCGTCATCGGTCGTCTGGAGACCACCGACATCCTCCCGGCCGTGACCCTCACGCAGCCCGTCTCGGGGAAGGATGCCGAGCGGCCGATGCAGCTGCGCGCCGGCTATGGACGCACCGTGAACCGGCCGGACCTCCGGGAGCTGTCCCCCTCCACCTACTTCGATCCGAAGACGCAGCGTGAGGTGGTGGGAAATCCGGATCTGAAACGCGCCGTCATCGAAAACATGGATGTCCGCTGGGAGTGGTATCTGTCGCCGGATGAATCCCTCTCTGTCGCGGGGTTCGCCAAGCGCTTCTCCGACCCCATCGAATCCGTGATCGAGGTGGGCGCGGCGGGACGCCAGACCTTCGCCAATGCGTCGGCCGCGCGGAACAACGGCATTGAGATCGATCTCCGCAAGTCTCTCGGTCCGGGCGACGGCGGCGTCCTCGACGCCCTGTACCTGGGTGCCAATGGCGCCCTGATCCGGTCGACGGTGGACCTCGGCGACATTGGCGGCAGTGCGACGTCACGGGAACGTCCTCTCCAGGGACAGTCGCCCTGGGTCGCGAATCTGCAGCTCTCCTATGAACCCCTTGATTTTCCCCTGGGCGGGGCGTTGCTCTACAACGCTGCGGGTCCCCGGATCACCCAGGTCGGCACCAATGGGGTGCCGGACCAGGTCGCCCTGCCGGTCCATCGGGTCGACGCCGTGGCCAACTGGGACCTGGGCGCTGGCTGGGGAATGAAGCTCTCCGGGCGAAACCTGCTCGACAGTCCGCAGGTCGAGGTCGTGGGTACCGAGACCGCCATCGCGATCCGGCAGGGATGGCAGGTCGGACTCGGTGTGTCCTGGCGCGCGGAAGCGGACCGGTAGACTGCCCCCATGTCCTGGCTGCTCTCCCTGTCCGCCTGCTTCGGTCCGCCGGAACCTGCCTGTCCGCCGGGCATGGTTCGGGTCACGGGCGCGGGCGAGGTCGGACTGGATCCTGCGGCCTACGCGCTCGTGCAGACAGCGGGGCGCGCCGTGGTGGACGCGCCAGAGGCGGAGTGCCCGGCTGCCCGTGCTCGAGAGCCCGAGAGTATCGCGTGCTGGGTGCAGACCGATGAGGTCGATCCGGTCCTGCGGCCTCGGACCGTGGAGACCTCGGACTTCTGCATCGAGCCATTTCCGTTCCCCGGTGAGGGCAGTGGGTGGACCGCGGACGGCATGACGGCATGGGATGCACAGGCGCTCGAGAGAATGCTCGCATCGGGACGGTTTGGCACGCGGCGGCTGTGCACCATGACCGAGTTCCAGCTCGCGGTTGCCGGCCCGGTGTCCAATCGGCCCTTCGTATACGGGGCCGCCCAGGATCCTGCCCGATGTCCCGCAGACGGGAAGATCGGCGCCGATCCTTCCTGTTCGAATTCCGAGACCGGTGTGCACGACTATGGAGCGGTCCGATCGCACTGGGTGCGCGCAGACCCGGCGTTCATCGCCGAGGCCTGCGACGAGCCGCCCTGCCGTGGTGCAGGTCGCCGTCCTCTCACCGAGGGCCACTACATCGTAGCCGGGGGAACTGCGCGTGTGCAGACCCGGCAGGCGCCGCTGACGCCGCACACGTGGCACGACCATGGGGTCCCGAACCCGGCGGGGTGCGACGCGATGGGGCACGATGACCAGCCCGTGATCTGCGCCGATCCCTCGGAGGCGTACGGGGGTCTTCTCGGACCGGACGCGGCCGCTGCGGATGGAGAACGGGCCTGGATGGCCCTCGTACAGCTTGCGCGGGCTTCGGGTTCCATGACGCAGATGCTGGAAGCGGGTCTGGGCGAGTCCGTCTGCCCGGCGTCCGAGCCTTGAAGGCATGACTCCTCACGGAGCGCGTCGAGCGGGTGGCGGCCGCAGCAGGACGTGACTGCCTGCGCGATCGACCCGCAACCACCCTGCGGATTCGGCGCGATGAACCAGTGGGTCCTCGTCCCGGGCGACGACGACGTCGACGGCCGATAGCGGGATCGGCCATTCATCGGCCGGCCACAGTCGCGGCTTCTCGTGCGGTGGCTGCTCCACCTGACGGGTGTTCCACAGAACGGCCCGCCCGGCATACCGATGGATGACGAAGTCGTCGGCCGCCACGCGGTCGTGCGGGGAAACCGAGGATTCGAGTCCCCGGGCCTCGACCGGACCGGTTCGCGGCACGGCCCAGGCGAACGGCAGTGCGAGACCGAGCACCAGCAGTGGACCACCGAATCGGCGGAGCCGCGCAGCACCCGGAATCGCCGAGGCCAGGACGAACGGCAGCCAGAACGCGTGGTAGTGGGCGGCGGGGCCCGTGAGTGCCCCCCACTCACGGGGGTTGGTGGCCATCTGCCAGGCGATCGGCAGGCCGGCGACGAGGCCGGCCGGGCTGAGCAGCCCCAGCGCGGCGCCGGAGGCCGCCAGTCGTCCTGCGAAGGACGTCCTGTTTGCGAGGATGTCGGGCGCGAGCGCAGCGCCGCCATCCAGTGCTGGCTGCACATGGAAGAAGAGGGTCGGCTTGGTGGCGGCCCAGAACAACAGCCATAGCGCCGAGACCCCCAGTGCCAGCGCGCCTTCCCGCAGCCGCAGGCCATCCCATGCCCTCCGCCACAGCGGACCGTGCCGTGGCATTCCGAACGGAACGAGCATCAGGCCCGCGCCAGCGGCGGCGACGAGGAAGGCGCCCTCCTGGCGACCCAGGTTTGCCAAACAGGCCCAGAGCACCACGCCGAGTCGGTCGCGTCGCCACGCGGCGGCGAACACGCCGAGGACGCCGGGGACGAACAGGGCCGCCGGTCGGAAGTCCGCTGTCGCGACCGCCTGCATGGGGCCGAAGCATGCCACGGCGAGCACGGCCGCCCAGGCGTGCGCGCGCCCCCCGCTCTGCGCCCCCAGTTGCCACGCCGGCCAGAGCGCCAGGGCGCCGAACGCGCCCTGCGCGAAGAGCAGGACCTCCTGTCGCCCCAATACCAGCCACGCCGCGACGATCAGCGGAAGGACGAGATGGGTGTGCACCATCGCGAAGAATCCTTCGGGTTCGAACAGCAGCGGTGAAGACCATCCGCCACCGGATGCCGCGCCGTGGACGAGCTGTGTGAAGAACGCGAGATCCTGTGCCCAATGGGGGAACAGCTGCCGTGCGTTCCAGGCGTTCAGTCCGCCGAACGACAGGGCGACAGCGGCGAACAGGACGAGCGCGAGAGCGGGCGGGCGTGTCTGCACCCGGACAGCGTAGCCCGGACGCTCCGCGCACCTGCGGGATACGGGTTGGGGAACCGGAGGCATCGATGTCGGAGTCCCGAACGCTCCGCGAGTGGCTGGCCGACACCCCGCCCCGACACTTCGCCTCGAAGCGAGCCTGGCGGGCGCTGATCCAGGTCAACCGCCTCCGGAGACGCCTCCGTCGCGATGAGATCCGCGTGACGGGCATGGCAGCGGTCCAGCGGATCCTCGATCATGAGCCATGGGCGGTCCCGGACGAGACGGCGCTTCTCACGGTGAAGAGCGGTCTTCGACACCTCGCGAGCCAGGATGGGCTGGAGGAGGAGGAGCGGATGGACATCGCGGGCCGGGTGGACCGTGCGCTCGGCCGGCTCGCGCCGCGTGTCGCGACGTCTCCTGTTGGCCTCCGCATCGAGGGCTGGCCTCCGGGTCTCGGCTCGGGTCTTCGCCAGCGAATCCTGCGCTCTTCCGTCCTCCCCCCGGGGCCGTATCCGCCGGCCGAAGCGGCGCGGATCGTCCGCGAGGTGGACGGGCTTGAACTCGCAGGGCACACCGTTCGTGTGGTGGC
>JAYYRS010000342.1:0-5046 GCA_036126975.1 Myxococcota bacterium | reverse complement strand
CGGCTCGAAGGTGACCTACCCTGCCATGGGGGTTGAGGGCGCCACCCGTCTGGCACTGGTCGGACTTGGAGGAGACCCAGACCATGACGCCTACCGCCGCGCTGGCGGGCAGGCGGGCACGCTGGCTCGGGCCAAGAAGGCCACCGCGGTTTCGCTCGATTTCGGCCCGCTTGACGCCATGCAGACCGCGGCTGTGGTCGAAGGATTCATCGCGGGAAACTACCGCTATGACGGATTCAAGCCTGAGGCCGACCGCCTGCCACGAGCCGAGGTCGTCTCGCTGGTCGGGAGCGTCGACGACAGCGCCGTAAAGGTCGCGCAGGCACTCGCGGCGGGCCAGTCGCTCGCCCGGGACCTGGTCAACGGGCCACCCGCTGACATCTACCCCGAGACCCTCGCCGCAGCCGCAGAGGCCCTCGCGAGCGACCGCATCACGGTCGACATCTGGGACGAGCCGCGCATCCGAGCAGCCGGGATGGGCGGGATCATCGCCGTGGGCCAGGGCAGCGTGCGACCCCCACGCCTGATCCACCTCCACTACAAGCCCGCAGGCACGCCGACGGCGACGCTGGGTCTTGTCGGCAAGGGCGTCACCTTCGACTCCGGCGGACTCTCGCTCAAGCCCTCTGCGAGCATGCAGACGATGCGATGTGACATGGGCGGCGGCGGGACGGTGCTCGGCGTCTTCCGCGCACTCCGCGACCTCGAACCGGATGCCGAGGTCCATGGTTTCGTTGGCGCCGTGGAGAACATGAACGGTGGAGGCAGCTACAAGCTGGGCGACATCCTGCGCATGTACAACGGCAAGACAGTCGAGGTGCACAATACCGACGCAGAGGGCCGGCTGGTCCTCGCGGATTGCCTCCACCTCGCGTGCGAGCAGGGAGTGGAGGAGCTGGTCGATATCGCCACGCTCACGGGCGCTGCCGTCGTCGCTCTTGGGCCACACTACACGGGCCTCTTCAGTAACGAGGATGGCCTGGTAAAGGATCTTCTCAACGCAGCCGAGACCGCCGGTGAGGGCCTGTGGCGCATGCCACTTCCGGACTTCTACAAGGACATGCTCAAGGCTGAGTGGGGCGGCATCAAGAACGTCGGCGGTCGCGCAGCTGGCGCGACCACCGCTGCGCTGTTCCTCAGCGAGTTCGTGGACGGGCCGAAGTGGGCCCATCTTGACATCGCCGGTCCGGCCTTCCTGGACAAGCCGACCCGGCACTACGTCGCGGGCGCAACCGGCGCCATGGTGCCGACGCTCACCCGATGGGTCCTCAGCCGCTGATCGGGGTTCGGTCTCCCGCCCCACCGCCCGGCAGCCCCGCGTCTGTCATGTCGGTTCGGGCGACGATGGCGCCTCCGCGGTGGCCGCGGTCGGCGGTCGGCGGTCCAGGCAGACCAGGAAAAACTCGACCGATTCATCCCTCGTCGCCTCCGGCCGGACCCTGCGTACCTTGGTGAAGTGGGGTCGGAGCGCCTGCACGTAGGCGTGCGCGTCCTCTCCGTCGAACACCTTCACCACGAAGTGCCCTCCCGGAGAGAGGCAGTCGATCGCGACCTCAGCGGCCATCCGGGCCAGCTCCAGCTGGTTGACGTGGTCTGTCAGACGCGTACCCGTCGTGAACGGCGCCATGTCGGACAGCACGAGATCGGGCGCCCCACCAAGCGGCGTCAGCAGCGCTTCGCGGGAGATCTCGAGGATGGACATCACGTGCTGGTGGCCGGGGTACCCGTCCACTTCGGTCAGGTCGATTCCCACCAGCGTCCCCCGCGGCCCGATCCGCTCGCGCGCGAAGCCCGACCCGCTACCCGGACTGCAACCCAGGTCGAGCACACGCTGTCCGCGGCGAAAGATCCGGAATCGCTTGTCGATCTCGGCCAGCTTGTACACGGACCGCGCGGCGTAGCCTGCCTCCTTGGCCTTGCGCGTCCAGTGGTCGGAGCGCTTCCGGCTTCGCTGTGCGAGCCGTTTCCGCCTGCGCATGTGCCCTCCCTCTGGGGATTTTCGCGACCGCCCGCAAATGGGCCGAGTCGTTGACACCCGGGCCGGATCGCCGGTAACCTCCGGCATCTGAACGCGCCGAGCGAGGTCTTCATGCTTCCCCTCCCCCGCAACGTCCGGTCGGGCGTCCTCTCCGTGGTCACCCTCATCGGCTTCGCATGCGGAGACAAGGGCACCGGCAGCGGGGAGGACACCGGCACCGACGGCGACACCGGCGCCGTTGACCTGCAGTACGACGACGCCGACGGGGACACCATCCTCGACATCCACGAAGGCGAAGAGGATCCCGATGGCGACGGCCTGCCGAACATGGCGGATGACGACTCGGATGGGGACACCATCAAGGATCGCCTCGAGTCCGGCGATGGCGACCCGCTGACGCTGCCGGTTGATTCCGATGGTGATGGCACACCGGACTACCTCGACCTCGATTCTGACAACAACTGCATCTCCGACATCGACGAGAAGCGCCCCACCGGCGAGGGGCCCGCCGACACCGACGGCGACGGCGACCGCGACTACCGAGACGACGACAACGACGGTGATGGCATCAAGGACGTCTACGAGCTCGACTCTGCGTCCTGCGCAGAGGTCGATTCGGACGCCGACGGCGTTCCGGACTACATGGATGCCGACTCGGACGGTGATGGGATTGGCGACCGGTACGAGGGCGGGACGACCGAGTGGCAGGACGAGCCCGTCGACACCGACGGCGACGGAATCTACGACTACCTTGACGATGACTCTGACGGTGACGGGTTCTCGGACTTCCAGGAGTCCGGCGGGCTGGGCCCGGATGAAGCACCGCGCGACCTCGACGAAGACGGCGTTCCGGACTTCCAGGACACCGACTCCGACGGTGATTCGCTGTCCGACGCGGAGGAACGCGACGTATACGGACCCGACCCGTTCGACGGCGACACGGACGGCGATGGCTTCTCCGACGGCGGCGAGATCACCGCAGGCACCGACCCCCTCGACAGCGGAAGCGTCGTCAACGGCATCTACGTTGAGGTGCCCGAACGAACCAACATCGAGGAGCTGTTCGAGTTCACCCTCCAGATCCAGATGGGCGATGTCGCCTTCCTCATCGACACCACCGGCTCGATGGGCGGCACCATCAACGCCATGAAGGCAGAGTATTCGGCCATCGTCAGCGACCTGAACGCGGCTCTGCCAGACGCCGAGTACGGCTACGCGACCTACGACGACTACGCCTACGGGTCCTTCGGCTACTCGTCGAGCGGCGACAAGCCCTTCATCATGCGTCGACAGATCACAAGCGATGTGGCCAGCGTCCAGTCCGAGATGAGTGCCACGTCCACGCACTACGGGGGCGACGGACCGGAGTCCTCCATGGAGGCGCTCTACCAGGGTGCCTCGGGCGTCGGATACGACCAGAACTGCAACGGCAGCTATGACAGCAGCACCGACGTGCTCCCGTTCCTGTCAAGCGCGACGGACCCCTTCAGCGGCGGCGCGGGCCAGCACTACACGAGCGGCTACGCCGGGGGTGGCCTCGCCGGCGGCTTCGGGTTCCGCGACTACGCACTGCCGGTCCTGGTCTACGCGACCGACTATGACCTCCGGGACCCCGACAACGGCTACCCGTCTCCCGGAGGCTGCCCCTTGGACGCCGGGCAGACGGACGTCGTCGCCGCCCTCTCCGACATCGGTGGCTACGCGATCGGCATCCAGGTCAACAGCTACACCAGCACGCCATACTCGCAGATGGTTCAGCTGGCGAACGCTTCGGGGTCCTTCGCGGACACCGACGGCGACGGTCTGTCTGACGATCCGCTCGCCTTCCAGTGGACGGGCTCCAGCTCCGGATTCCGCAGCACCATCACCGGCGCCATCGAAGACCTCATCTCCTCGATCAAGTTCGAGCAGGTCTCCCTGGAAGTGGACGGCGATTCCTGGGGCTTCGTGACCAACATCGACCCGGAGTACTTCGAAGACATCGATCCCAACGCGGGTGCGCAGGTGATCGACTTCGTGCTCGAGTTCCGCGGCGTTGTCGCAGCGACCACGGAAGACCAGCTGTTCCGTCTGACCCTCAACGTCATCGGCGACGGGACCGTCCTTCTCGACAGCCTCGACATCATCGTCCTGGTGCCTGGAAACGCCTACTGACACGCCCGGGAGCTGGCCTGCGCACCGTCTCCGGGCAGGGCGGGTCACCGGCAGGCCGCATCCAGTCGTCGCCAGATCTCCCCGACGCCGGACCGGTCCGGGCTCGCGAGGGTCAGGAAGCCGCGTGACGACACGCCGAGCCCCTTGCGGAGGCGGGTGACCTGCGCGAGGCGTTTGTTCCGCTTCAGCTTGTCGACCTTCGTGGCCACCACGAGGTGCGGGATGTCCGCAGCGCGGAGCCCGGCGAGCAGTGCAAGGTCGAGCTTCTGGGGTGGGAGGCGACCGTCCACCAGGGCAACGACGAGACGGAGCGCGCTCCGCTCCGCAAGGTACGTCTCAATCGCGCCTTTCCAGGCATCCTGGATGGCCTCGGGCACCTTCGCATACCCGTACCCAGGCAGGTCTGCGAAGACGAGTCTTGCATCGATCTCGAAGAGGTTGATGGCCTGGGTGCGTCCCGGCGTCTTCGAGACGCGAGCCGCGGCCTTTCGTCCCAGGATCGCGTTGATTGCGCTCGACTTCCCCACATTGGACCGTCCGGCAAACGCCACCTCGGGCAGGCCGGTCACGGGCGGCGTCCTTGGAAACGAGCCAATGAAGCGCACCCCGGCGGGTCTCCAGTCGTCTTGGTAGCGAGGCATGCGGGCGACGGTAGCCCGGGCCGGGTAGGATGCAACCACAACAGGAGCCAGTCGTGGCATTCAGCTGGGCCCGACCTTCCCCCATCGAGGTCACCCATCGCATCGAAGCAGACCGGCGGATCTACGTGATCAGCGACCTGCATCTGGGCGACGGGACCCGGTCTGACGCCTTCCTCGGCAAGGACCGCGAGCTCATGCGCCTTCTCGCGCGCGTCCGAGAGGAAGACGCACATCTCGTGATCGCGGGCGATTGCGTCGACTTCCACCAGGCCT
>JAYYRS010000341.1:0-2841 GCA_036126975.1 Myxococcota bacterium | reverse complement strand
CCACCTCGTCAGGACGCCCGCCCGACCATATCAGGAGGCGCACCGGCGCGCTGGCGGGAAAGGCGAGTGCCAACGCGGCCCTCCAGGGGGCCACGGGCCCGGCGGCCCATGCGTGCCTTCAGTAGACCCGCATTCCGGGATCAACCTCCTGTGCCCAGGCGCGAATGCCGCCCTCGAGATTGCTCACATCGCTGAATCCGGCGGCGATCAGGACGCTCGCGACGCGTGCGCTGCGGCCGCCGGTCCGACAGTGGACCAGGATCGGTCGGTCTCGGGGAAGCCCGCTGAGGTCGCCGGAGATGAGCTGCTCATGGGGGCGAAGCAGGTCGGCCCACTCGAATCGGACAATCGCCGCCTCGTGGGCGCGACGCACATCGAGCACAAAGGGCCTCCAGCCTTCGTCTCGCCGTGCCTTCACCTCGGCCGCGCGCAGCCTGTGGAAGGACGATGCCGCGGGGGCCTGCCGCCCAGTGGTCGGTCCGCGGTCGCCGCTGCAGAACTGCACGTAGTCGATGAGCTTGGTGATCGGAGGAGCCGTGGTGTCGGCACGCAGCTTCAGCTCGCGGAAACCCATGGACAAGGCATCGTAGAGCAGCAGTCGGCCGGACAGTGAGCGGCCCTGGTCCAGAAGGATCTTGAGCGTCTCGGTGGCCTGGATGCATCCGATGACGCCGGGCAGCACGCCCAGTACTCCGCCCTCTGCGCACGAGGGAACGAGTCCGGGAGGAGGAGGCTCCGGGTAGAGGTCCCGATAGTTGGGGCCGCCCTCGTGGTTGAACACGGTGACCTGACCCTCAAACTTGAAGATGCTCCCGTAGACGAACGGCTTGCCGAGAATCACGCACGCATCATTGATGAGGTAGCGCGTGGGGAAGTTGTCCGTTCCGTCTACGATGACGTCATAGTCCTGGAGGATCTCCAGCGCGTTGTCCGACCGCAATGCGACCGGGAACAGGTCGACCTGACATCGTGGGTTGAGGTCGAGAATGCGAGCTCGGGCGCTCTCCAGCTTCCGTTCACCGACCGACGACGATCCATGGATCACCTGACGCTGGAGATTGGATTCTTCAACCAGGTCGAAGTCAACGATGCCGATCCGACCGACACCTGCAGCGGCGAGGTAGAGAAGCAGCGGGGATCCGAGGCCGCCACAGCCCACGCAGAGAACGCTGGAGCCCTTGAGCCGCCGCTGCCCGTCCACGCCCACCTGCTCAAGGAGGAGGTGCCGCGAGTACCGGGAGACGTCGGCATCATCGAGCTCGGGAAGTTCGTCCGCTTGGCTCATGCTGGACCTGGCTGCAGGCGGTGGGGAGAAAATGACGACCGGCTGTTGGACGTGTCGGTGGCGCCGGCGTGGACCGAGGGCCTATCAGCATGGGTGCTGCGGGTGTGCTTCGACGGGTCGATCGTGTCGGGTGACCGCATGCGCGGCGCGAGCAAGGTTGGGTGGGGTCCTCCTCAGCGCTCGGCAATCGAAGCATCCCCGTCGACCGCGCCCGCGAGGAACTCCCGGTATGCGTTCATCGCGCCTGCGTCGTCGAATACCGCGAAGTGCCCATGCTCCGGATACTGAAGGATGCCTGCAGTGATCCGCGATCCGTCCCAGCCCACGACATTGTCTTCGGCGGGGATTGCTCCGCCAACCGGGGGGACGAAGGACTGTGCGAGCCATGTCTGCTCGACGGGATCGAGGATGGGGATGCGTCCGGCCGCGGCCAGCGCACCAATGGTCGGTGGTGGTGTGTAGAGGTCCTGCAGGCCCTGGACCACCAGGACGTTCTGGGGCGTTGCTTCCCATCGAGGCCGCTCCGCGAACCAGTACCGTGCGTAGTGCAGTGGATCGGTGGCTTCCGCGATCATCTGGACGAGACCCACTGCCGGGTGGGCGGCGGTGAGCGTCTCTCCGTCCCCGAGCTGCAGGACCTCCTCCAGGATTCCCTGGATGTCGAAGTCTCCCGCGTCTCTCTCCAGCAGGGCGATGGTGAGGCCGCCGCCGCCACTTGAGAGAACGCTGCCGCGGATGCGGTCTCCGAAAAAGGGGACGGCCATGATCCCGATCTCGGCGCCATGGGAGTGACCCATGTAGGCCACCCGCTCCGGGTCCAGCCATGCGTCCAGTCCGTCATCGCCGAGGAGATGGGCGGGGCCGGCGGTGAGCAACTCTGTCAGCCAGAGCTGCTCGAGGGCTGCCTGCCGGAACGCGGTGCGCCCGGAGTCCGGGTTCAGGTAGTTGAAGCTGACGAGCTCGACTTCGGAGCCTGCGTAGCGGTCGCCGTGGAAAGGCAGGCTGATTCCGAGTCCCGCCATGCCCGCACGGGCGAACTGACTCGCGGGCTCGCCATCGCTCGCATCGTCCGCGAAGCTGGTGCGGTCACCACCGGTGCCATGGGCGTAGAGGATGACGGGCCATCCGTCTTCAGGCATCTCCGACCGGCGGGGAATCGTGAGCGTGAACTCGACCTGCGCCATGCGCCACAGGGCAGGCCACCCGTCTTCGCCGAAGACGAATGCGCCGCCGGCCGCGGTGTAGGGCTCTTCCCCGTGCTGCCAGATCGGCACCCGAATGTGGCCGCGGTAGCGGGTGAAGGACGAGTTGGTGGACTCCTTGACGACCTCGGTGTCCAAAGGTGCAGCGGCCAGTCCAGTTCGCATGCGGTGCACGATCTGCGCCATCTCCACCCCGGGGGTCTGGGTGGTGAACAGGCTCGCGTGGGTCACGTCGTCCAACGGGACGTGCAGCTGAAAGAGCGTCTCCTCGAGGTCCTGAAGGTATCCGTGCTCCGGGTCATCCGGGTCGGTCAGGGCGGTCCAGCCTCTCGCCGCGCGCGACATGGCGGTGGT
>JAYYRS010000340.1:0-15461 GCA_036126975.1 Myxococcota bacterium | reverse complement strand
ATGGTTCAGCCCGGAATTCCGCAACGAGCGCGTGCCGACCCTCGACCAGGTGTTCGAGGAGATCAAGGGCGCGGTCCCCATGGACATCGAGATCAAGTCGCCCCGGAACGGCGGCCGCGTGTCCGAGCTCGCCGGACGGGTGGTCGACTGCATCGAGCGACATGGCATGACTGAGCGCGTGTTCGTGACGTCGTTCAACCCGCTCATCCTCGCGGCCATCCGGGAACGGGCGCCCGACATTCCGCGGGGACAGCTGGTGGGGACCTTCGCCGAATCCGAGCTGGGGGGTTTCTCGAAGCTCGTTCTCCAGCGCCTGTCCCTCAACAAGCAGGCAGATGTGGACATCATCGTCGGGGAGGCCGCCTTCCTGACCGAGGATCGGATCCGGCGGTACCGGGAGCTGGGCTACCGGGTGATGGCGTGGACGGTCAACGAAGAGCCGGAGATGCGACGCCTACTCTCGCTCGGCGTGCTCGGAATCATCACCGATGACCCCAGGCTGGCACGGCAGGTCGTGCGCAGTGCCTCGGAAGGCGCCACACCGGATTGATGGCTTGCCCCCGCCGCCCCAACCCTATACAAACCATGTACAGAAAAGGGGTGTCGATGTCTTCCTTCGTCCTGCTCGCGCTCGCGCTGGCTCCCACCGCATCTGCTCACAAGCCGACATTCGGCGGTGGTTTTACCGGTCCGGATTCGGCCTTCCAGGTGGACGATCCCAACATCAGCATCGTGGTCTACCAGGACATCCAGTGCGACGAGGACCAGCTCTGGTTCGCCTTCGAAGCCGAGGAGGGCTTCCCCCTCTACGTGCAGCTCGGCGTCCCCGAGATCGACCGACTGGCGGACTATCGGCCGAGTGTCGCCCTGCTCGCCCCCGGCCTGCCCGGGGTCGAAGAGCAACTTCCCTTCGACGTACCCGAAGGACTGGGTGTCCAGGTCTTCCACTCCAAGGACGTCGATGTTCCAGACCAATTCTACGAGCCCTTCACGCAGACCTCGTCCTGGGTGGTAGTCGAGGAGCGCATCACGCTGCCCGAGAGCGGACCGGCCTACATGGTGGCCTGGGATCCGGAGCAGTGGACGGGAAAGCTCTGGCTCGCGACGGGGGAGGTGGAGGACTTCAGCGACGTCGACTCGACCGACTTCATCTACTGGGGCGAGGCCGTGAACGACTTCCACGAGACCGGCGTGTACGGCAGGGTGGAGCCTCGGGAGGAGATGTTCTGCGGCGCAGACCAGGCCACCGATGCCGCCGAGGACAACAGGCCCGTCGAGCAGACCGGCTGCACCAGCGCACCCGCAATGGGGGGGCTGGGACTCGCGCTCGTGGCGGCGGCCGGGCGCCGACGCAGGGACTGACCCGGCACCGGGCGGACCGAACGGCGGCCGGAGAGGCGGCTGCACCGAGCGCCTTCAGCCGGACCAGAGCTGTCCGCGGGGTGCACCGACCAGGGCGCCATCCTCCACGATCCGTCCCCCCCGCAGCCACACGTCGGTGACCCGACCGTCCATGCGGCGCCGTGCGTACGGGGTGATCGGATTCTTGTGCGCCAGGGCCCGCGGGTCGACGTCCCATTCCTGCTCTGGATCCCAGGCGACAAGGTCCGCGCGCATACCGGGCTCCAGTCGTCCATGCTCCCAGCCGAGGAGCCGTGCCGGACCGGCCGTCATCCAGCGAGACAATGCCGGGATTCCGAAACCCCGACGACGCGCCTCCGTGTAGACACTCGCCAGTCCGAGCTGGAGCGAGGCGATGCCTCCCCATGCACGGAGAAAGTCTCCCTCCTCCGGGAGCTTGAGTCCTGGCACACAGGGGGAGTGGTCGGTCACCACGAAGTCCAGCGTCCCATCCGCCAGTGCCGCCCAGAGGCGCTCCCGGTTGCGTCCTTCGCGGATGGGCGGGGCACACTTGAACTCGGTCGCTCCCGTCGGAACGTCCTCGGCGCGCAGGCACAGGTAGTGGGGACAGGTCTCCGCGGTGAAGGGCAGCCCCTCGGCCTTCGCCTGTCTGACGGACGCCAGTGCGCCCGCGCTGGATAGGTGGACGACATGCACGGGACACCCGGTCTCCCGGCAGAGATCGACGAGCAACGCGACGGCGGCATCCTCCCACTCGGGTGGTCGCGAGTGCAGGTAGGTCGCATAGTCCCGGGCGTCCCCATCGCCGACGCGGCGCGCGGCCGCCTCCGAGAGCGGGAGTTCGAGCTCGGCGTGCGCGAGCAAGGGAACACCCAGAGCCCGAAGCACCGGCATTGCCTTTCGCAGATCAGAGGCCGTGGCCTGCGGAAACTCATCGATCCCGCTGGGACAGAGAAAGGCCTTGAAGCCTCGAACGCCTGCGGCCACCATCGGGGTGAGCTGGGGGGTGTTGCCCGGTACGACTCCTCCCCACAGCGCGCAGTCGATCCGCAGCTTCCCGACCATGGCAGCCTGTTTCGCGTGCAGGGCGTCCAGTGAGGTCGTCACGGGCAGGGAGTTCAGCGGCATGTCCGCCAACGTCGTGACACCGCCCAGGGCCGCAGCTGCCGTCGCCGATGCCCATCCTTCCCACTCCGTACGGCCCGGCTCGTTCACGTGCACGTGCGTATCGACGATTCCTGGCATGAGAACCCGATCGCCGAGGTCCGTTGCATCCGGAGTGGGATGATCGAGGATGGCCGTGACGATGCCCCCCTCGACGCGCACCGTGGCGGGACGGAGTCCGCCAGGCGTGAGCACGCGGCGGCTGTGCAGGGCGAGGGACATGGACGCTCCCGGGACCGCTCCACGGTACCGCGTGGAGATGCATCGACGGCGATCTCCGGGCGTGGGGGTTCCGCTTCAGCCGTCCCTCACGTCGCGCATCCATCTTTCGAGCCGGTCCGTGTCCCCGTCCAGGAGCGGCCGGTCGAATCGGCCACTGTCGAGCACAGGCCATGCCGTTGCTGGGCGGGTGCAGTCCGTGGGCCGGGTCGCGATCCCAAAAGGAACGGCGCTGACGCCAAAGGTCTGGAGCAGGTCGGTGTGCCGGTCGAAGCGCCCCGGCTCGATGACCACCCGCTGCCAGTGGGCCAGCTCGGCGTCCATTCGGCCTGCCTTCTCGTGGGCCAGATGCCGTCGGCAATCGCCGCACCAGGCCGCACTGATCCACAACAGCACCGGCTGTCCCCGGGTCGAGGCCGCCATGCAGGCCGCCCGGAGCTCCACCGCCAGCTCTGCATCGGTTCGCTGCACCCAGAATGTTCCGAGCCCTTCTCCAGCGGCGAGGGGCGGCGGTGCCTCATCCCGCCCTCCGTTGGTGCCGCATCCCAGGACCGCGATGGCGGTGAGCATGGCGATTCGAGGCAGCAGATGGTGTCGCATGGCGCGTGGGGACCCTACCCGGTTCCGGGGGTCCGGACCGCCCGCTGCAGACCCGGAAGCCCCGGAAGCAATGCCCCCGCCCGCAACAGATACATCGCCAGGAACGACCACCAGACACCCACATTCCCCTGATCCTGCAGCAGGATGTCCAGGCCGATGTAGAGCGCCGTCGCCACCACGGCAGCATTGCGCAACGCGCGCCCCCGGGTCGCACCCAGGAAGATGCCGTCAAGCTGCCAGGCCGGTACGCCAAGCAGCGGCACGGCCGCGCACCACGGCAGGAAGTCCAGCGCGACATCCCGGGCCGCCGGATCGGCGATGAAGATGCGGATGAGCGGGGCACCGCCGAACAGGAACAGCACGCTGAACACGGCGCCGGCCGCGAGGGCCAGCTCGGTGGTGCACCGGATCGCCCGGCGCAGGCGCGCCGGATCCCGTGCCCCGACCGCCTCCCCCGTCTCCTTCTCGGCAATGAAGGCGAACGCATCCAGCACGAACGCCGACACCGCGATGAACTGCAACAGCACCTGATTGCCACCCGCCTCTGCATCGCCAAGGCCGGCTCCGGCGTTGACGAACCAGGCGAATGCACCCAGCAACGCCAGCGTCCGCACCAGGATGTCCGAGTTCGCCTGGAAGAGGGAGCGGAGACGCGCTGGATCCAACAGCCCGGAGGCGCGGCGAAGCCCGGGCCGCACCAGCCAGATCCCCACGCCGAGCGCCAGCCACTCCGCGATGGCCGTGCCGGCTCCGATGCCTGCAGCACCCCAGCCGAGCGCTCCCACGAACATCGCATCCAGCAGCGCGTTGCCAAGATTCAGCACGAGCTGGAACGCCAGCAGTGCCCGCGTGCGGCCCGTGCCCAGCAGCCAGCCATTGATGGCAAATCCCATGAGCGCGGCCGGCGCACCGAACACCCGCGCATTCATGTACCGGACCGCCTCCATCTCAACGGCCGCGCTGGCCTGGAACCCCCCGACCGAGGCGGCGCGCCAGAGAGGATGGGACACCTGAATGGCGAGCCCGAGCCCCAGTCCCACGAGAAGTCCCCGCTGGAGCAGCGCGCGAACCTCATCGGGATCGTCGGCGCCCACCGCCTGTGCCGTGAGCCCCGTCGTTGCCATCCGCAGGAAGCCAAAGGCCCAGTAGACGAAGCTGAACGTCACCGACGCGACCGCCACTGCGGCCAGATCAGCGGCCGTACCGGTTCTCCCCATGACCGCTGTATCGACCAACCCTGGCGTCGCGGTCGCGGTCTGGGCAAGGACGACCGGCCATGCCAGCGCGAGAACGCGGCGACGGGTGAGCAGAGGACGCACCATGGGATCGGGTATCGCGCGGCCAACGCGCAGACCCGGCCTGGATCAGTGACTCCGCAGGTATGCGATCAGGTCAAGCTTCTCGTCCACGCTGAGCGAGTCGCACCCGTAGGTGTGTCCGCCGTTGCCCATCGCATCATCCGTGCGAGGCGTCCGGGGACCATCGACACAGAGCAGCTCTTCGAGACTCTCCACGCTGCCGTTGTGGAGGAATCGCTTCATCGCCCACAGGCCGACCAGGCGCGGGGCCTTGAGCTGATTGGTGACCGTATCCTCGCCCATGTCGACCCCCGGCAGCGTCGTCCCGTCCGCCTCCGGATCCATCCAGCGCATCATGGCGTCGTCGGTCCCGATCTCGGTGAAGTCGTAGAGCGTCAGCCCGCTGCCCCGCGGACCCGCGTGGCACTCGATGCAGCCCTCTGCCCAGAACACGTCTTCCCCCCGCTGCACCTGCGCTGGCCCGGTCGTGGGCCCATCCGGGGCGTCGAGGGACTCGAGGTAGGCCACCAGCGGCTCCACGTCATCCGGCCCCCACGAAGCGATGTCGCCACCGCCCAGGCCGGCGAACTGCCGCGCGAAGTTGTTGAGGGACCTTGTGTTCCCCGTACAGCCCAGCATGGCGTGCGCCATGCCCGCCTCCGCTTCTTCCTCGGGGGTCGGGATTCCCCACAGCCCCTGGATCTTGGACACGGTGTGAACCCCGTCGTCGATGGGCAGAGGCTCAATGAAGAAGTCCATGGTGCCGGGATCCCATTCGGCGTAGTGCCGCTGGGCCTCGGTCGAGAACTGCGGGATCTCCTGACCGAGCATCGACGCCATCCAGCCCACCAGCTGGAGCTGCGCGCCGAAGTCCGCCCAGTATGCATCCATCAGCGGCCGAAGCCGTGCGCGGGCGACCGAGTCGACCGGCTGGGTCAACCCGCCGGTGGCCAACAGGGGAAACACGCCCAGCGACAGGTTGTGCAGCCCGTAGTCATAGTCATGGTTGGGCGCGCCGATGCTGTACCGCCCGTCCGGCAGCGTCGCGAAGTGGCAGCTCGCGCATGTGAAGACCACGCTCCGTTCGTCATCGCTCAAGGTCATGCCGAGCGGCAGGGCGTTGTCCGAGTAGGGATCTGGGACCAGACCGTAGGCTTCAAATGCTTCTCCGAACACTTCCTCGCGGAACGAACGGAGCAGGATGTCGACGAGGCCCTTCGGCACGCCCGCCGTGCCAAAGCTCTCGTAGAAGAACATCTCCTTGCCGCAGAGAAGCTGCTTCTTGCGGTCTCCGGGGTCGGCGGCGTACCGGTCGCAGGCCCCCTCCAGTGCTCCGTACTCCAGGATTTCGTCCAGATCGGACCCGGTACTGACGATGCCTTCCGTGGTGTCCGGCCGTGGCGCAAACGGATCCACCCGCTCCGGCTCGACATCGGTGTCGGTGTCGCTGTCGGTGTCGCTGTCGCTGTCGCTGTCGCTGTCGGTGTCGCTGTCGGTGTCGCTGTCGCTGTCGCTGTCGCTGTCGCTGTCGGTATCGGTGTCAGCGTCACCATCGCTGTCGTCGTATTCGACGTCCGCCGTATCTTTTTCCGTGGAGGGGGACATGACGCATCCACCAAGCAGCAGGAGCAACATCATCACCGTACGCATCCTGACCTCCCTCGAATCTTCCCGATGGTCCAACCGACTCACAAGTAGGTAATGGGCAGACCCGAGATCGTCCATGTGACGACTGCGTATCCGTCGCGTCGGTGGAGAAGTCCGACCGGGCGAAGGGTTCGCTGCCGGTTGGAACGAAGCGGGACGCACCGGCCGGCATCGGCCCCTGCGCACCACGGACCCGGGACGCGGTCTGCGCGGCGTACGCTGGCTATTCGATGGGTACCGGTGGCCCGACCTTGAGCCCAACCATCACCTGCAGCGGCGCAGTCGGACGAGCGCCGTACGGGCGCCAGCTGGTGATGGCATCCTGCCGCGTCAGATTGGAACCGGTCGCATACACGAGGGCACGCTCGCTGACACGCACCCGGGCGATGGCGTCGAGCAGCACGAGCGCCGGGATGTCGAGTTCTCCCCCCGGGAACGTACCCGCTTCATCGAGCATCTCGCTGCGGGCCGAAACCGCAGAGCCGATGTCGAACCGAGGATGGCGGAGGGTGACCCGGGCACTCCCCTGATGCTCTGGGACATAGGGCAAACGGTCTCCGATCTCCACGGTACCGAACTGCGGAAATCCGGACACGAACCCTGTCTGGAATGCCGACCAGGTCCAGGTATAGGTCGCCTCGACTGGCAACGTGAAGGGGCCTGGCAACAGCACATCGACGCCCGACACGGCCTCCAGGCCAGCCACGTGGACCGCCCCACCATTGAACTGCTGACCGACCTGGTCATCGGTGCAGCCTCCCGAGAAGGTGCACGCTCCGGATATGTTCTCGTAGTCGTTGAAGAACCCGACCAATTCGCCATGCAGGAACTCATCCCCGGCGCGCACGCCCGCCTCGGTGTTCCATGAAAGCTCGGGCGCGACCTCCGCCGGCTGTCCGGGCGCCACCGGCGAAAAGCCCCGATACGCTCCCGCGAACACGTCCACGTGCTCGCCCACCCCAGCCAGCAGCCCGAGCCCGGGGAGCAGCACCGTCCGGGTCACCGGCGGGTCAGGGTCCGTGGTGACCACGCCTGCCCTGTCCTCGGCAACAACGAGCTGGTTGCGGACCGTCTCGAGTCGGGCACCCGGCAGGATGTGGACCGTCCCGAGGCGCAGGTCCTCGTGCATGAAAAGAGCGAGCGCATCGGCGTCCGCGCGGCTGTCCACGGTGGTCTCGTCCGGGTCACCGCTGTCGCGGAGCCGGCCCGAGCGCATCTCGTGGGGGTCCTCGGTGTGCAGCCGATCCACGATGTCTCCGTGGACCCGCGCTCCCGCCTCGAAGGTGCTGCCCACCTTGTTCGTGTTCACTTCCCAGCGAGCTGCGCTCTGGACCCCGAAGGCGTGGTACCGCCGGTCGTTCGTGCCGACCATCAGCTGCTGATCTGCGGTGGCGGTGTCCTCTTCACCGCGAAGGACGGCGAGGAACACCGCCGCCTGCCCGGCATCCGGCGCCTGGGTCAGGAGCGTGTGGAGGTCCGGGCCCGAGCGGAAGCCGTTGAGCTTCGTCCACTGGCGCGTGAGGTAGTGGTGATAGGCCACCGTATCGACCTGGACTGCATCCGAGAGCCGCGCCTGCCAGCGCAGCTCTGCCTGGGTCCGCTCCCACCGCATCAATGCGCTCTGGGACCCTGCGTAGCGCCGGTAGGCATCGGCTCCCCAGTCCGCCAGCGTCAAGCCCAGATAGGTCTCGTCCGATTCTTCGCGTCCGTACCCCAGCTTGAGCTGGAGCTGGTGATCAGTGGAAGGCGTCCAGCGACCCTTGAGCATCGCATCCGTCCGATCGAAACCCGTCCGGCCCGCATCGGCCGCGACCGGGGTGTCGATGGTCTTGAAGCCCGCGGTGCGGACGTGCACGACTTCGGCGAGGACGCCAGCGGTCGCTCCGCCCACGCCCACGAAGCCATGACCCTTGGCGGTCTCGCGCAAGCCCCCCGCCACGTCCAGACCCCAGACGACACCTTCGGCCGGCGTCGACCGGGTCAGGAGGTTGATGGCGCCCCCGACGGTGTTCGGTCCATACCGTGTCGCCGCGGCGCCCTTGAACACCTCGATGCCAACCAGGCGGGTGCTCATGGGGAAGTAGTAGGCCGCCGGCGCGGCATAGGGCGCCGGCGCGAAGAGGACACCATCCTCCATCAAGGTGATCTTCGCGGACCGGTCTGAGTTGGCGCCGCGAATACCGATGTTGGGTCGCAACCCGAATCCATCTTCTCCCCGGGTCGTCACACCCGGGACGGTAGTGCTGAGCACCCGCTCCACATCGTCGTACTCAAACTGCTCCAGCACGTCCCGGCTGACCTCATGGGCGGAACCGGCAACCCGTGGTGTCTCGCCATCGGCGGTCACGAGGATCTCGGTGCCGTACCGTGGTCGGTCGTCCTCCGCGTCCGTCTCCTCTCCGGACGCAGACGCTTCCGTCCCTGGGTCCGCCTCATCGCCGGCCCATGCGACCCGACCGAAGGTGAGCAGGACAAGCCCGGACACAATGACGGTCGCAAGCCGGGAGGATCGCAGCGGACCGAACCACGCACTGAGCAGGTCGTCGCCGTGGTTTCTTTCCCCCTCAGCGATCCCGAAGGCTCTCGGGGGGGAGGCAGGAGACACCATGAGCGTGCCGGCCACCCGGTCCCACACCGCCAGCCAGGTCCCATAGTTGGAGTCGAAATGGGCTGGGTCGGCGCTGTGGTGCAGCTGGTGTTGCGCCGGGCTCAGCAGCCAGCGCTCCACGGGCGAGGGAAACCGCAACCACACATGGGAGTGCCGGAGATTCCCGAACAGTACATTGAGAAGGAGCCCCGCCGCGGGGACCCCGATCAGCGTCGCCGCCGTAGCCTGCTCCCGGAACAGCCAGAAGAACAGCCCCGCAATGCCGCCCGTGACCAGCGCGCCGCGCGCCTGGTAGAGCAGCGACTCGAGAGGGTGGATGCGGTGAAAGGTCAGGGGGGTGAGGACCCGGGCAGAGTGGTGCACCTGGTGCACCGCCCAGAGCCCGGGGACCCGATGCATGAGCGCATGGAGAACGTACCGTGACAGGTCCCACGCGACGAAGAGGGCAACGGAGTAGCTCGCCATCACCACACCCGACGGAAGCGCCGGAATGGCGGGTACCCCCACTGCACCATCGAGCTGCCGGACGAGCCGGGTTGCCACCCACCATGCGCCCGCCACGCCGCCCGCCCCTGCCAGCCACCGCAGCACCTGCCGGCTGAGGTACAGCTGCAGGTCCAGCCGGGAGCTCGGATGGCGCAACGCCCGCACCGCACCCGCCACCGACCAGCCAGGCCGCCGGATCAGGCCGAACAGTCCTGCCACGACCACGAAGCCGAGCAGCCCCCCCCACCAGGTCCGGCTGGCGGGGTCGACGACCGGCTCGGTCAGGGCGCCGAGCAGCTCAGCGAGTGGGAGTGGCATGCTCAGTCGTTATCGCCTGCAGCTTCCGATGGTATCTCGAGCATCATGACCGTCGCGAGATCCCCCTTGAGGAGATCGGCAACCGCCTTGACGTCGGCATGGAGGGCCTCGGCCTCCGCCGGTGAAGACGCCAGGATCTCGACCAGCGAACCATCCATCGAGCGCACCCGTGCGAGCGCGGCGTCGGTCTTGTCATTGATCTCGACGGCAAGGTCGGCGTGCCCGGCTGCCTCCAACCGTTCCTCGAATCCGCCTCCCTCCGCGCCCGTGAACAGCGCCTGGAATCCGATGAGGTTGCCCTCGATCGCCGCCAGCGATGTTCCGCTGGCCCACAACTCCACGTCGTCCGGGCAGGTCGCCGCCGCACAATCCCGCAGCCCGATCGGAACCGCGAGCTTGCGATCCTTCGTCGCGGTCTCCAGATAGAACAAGCCATTGAAAACGGCGTTGAGGGCCTCCTGCTCCGACGCGTATGGGGTTTCGACATTGACCATTGCGAGCTTGCCGGCGAAGTCCCCCCCGTCGGGATCCCACGCGCCCGCCAGCTGCGCTGCCGTATCGGCGACGCCATCAACCAGTGCGGCGGCGTATGCGGCGCGGGCCGTCGCGACGCCAGCATCACCGAGCGCGGCCCACGAGCCGCTGCTGTTGATGTCGACCTGGTTGGGGCAGGCATTCCCCGGTCCACTGAAGAGCAGGGTCTCGAGCGCGTCGAGCCCGTACGCATTGACGAGACTGACCTCGAAGAAATCTGGAGCCGTGTACCCGCCTGCTACGGTCTCCTGGTCTACCCGGCATGGATTCGTCGTCGGCCAGGAGTAGATCTCGTCCCGCAGGTCCTGACCGCCGACCGCCGACAGTGATGAACCGGCCGGGCCGATCTGCATCAGCTCAAGCTGTTGCCAGGTGACCATGGCGGCCACCCAGGACTCCTGCGCTGCGACCAGCTCCGACTCGCCATCGCCCCCTGCAGCCAGCGTGGACTGCCAATCGGCCACGGCCGCGGCAAGCGCGTCGACATCGGACTCGAACGCGGCGAACGCCGGGAGGACCACGAGGGGTCCAACCGACGCAAGCAGGTCCGTCGTGGCAGCGGCGACGCCAGTATCGACGCCTCCCCTGTTGGGCTCACAAGCCGCCTGCCAGGCCAGTGCGCCGATGGTCAGACCACCGAGCACCAGCCAGGAACGGCCTTCACCAGCCGTTGTTGCCATCATCGTCTCCCAGATTGTCTGCGTCGAACCCGTAGTACGAGCCGATCATCAGCCGTGCGTTGATGAGGTCCCCCGCGTACGCATCCCGCTCCGCCTGGCTCGCATTCTCGAGCACGGGCGCATCGCCCATCAGGAAGTGGATGCGCGCGAACCCGTCAGCAGGCACCGGCGACCGCGGGTTGAACTGGAACGAGAGGGCAAACGCCTTCATCTCGGCCCAGTGCTTGGTGTGGTTGCCGAAGTCGTAGTCGGCGGTACCAATCTTGCCCATGTCCTGCAGGGTGTCGTTGATGTAGTGGACAACGGTCGAAGCGATGGCCTGCTCCCACGCGAGGAGGGCCGCATCGCGGTGGCCGTACAGCGCGGTGCGCTGGTCATCCGTGAGTTCGGTTCCTGCGGTATCGCAGAGGATCTGCCGGCCCGCGAGGAACGCGTCGAAGGAGTCCGCTGTCATGTCCGTGGCCACCACGGCGCCGCGGTCCCGCTTCGCGGCGTTGACGCTGTGACCGAACGAGTACTCGCTCTTCAGGTCGATGGCGCCGTCGCCGTTGTCATCCATGGCGCGGTTGTCGGCGATCTCGTCGTCGGTCCACGTGTCGTAGGACCGTGCCGCACCGAAGTAGCCAAAGCCCTCGTCCCACTGATGCTCCAGCGCGGTGTAGCTCTTGCCGTCCACCAGGTCGGTGTGGTTCGACAGGAGGCCCTTGCCCGCGATGTCGGAGTCCATGTAGTCGTCTGCACCCTGTGAGAGGGAGACACCCGCCCGCAGGAACTTTTCGATCATCTGCTGCAGGTCCACGCCCTCCGGGGTCACGTAGACCGCGGGGACCGGCTCGCCCGACGGGTCGAGGGGAACGTTTCCGTTCGCCCACGCCACGGCCTGCGCATCAATCTGGTCGAACCAGCTCCGCACCAGCGCCTCTGGGTTTGTCGAGCCGGGCTCGCCCCAGCCCACGAACTCGGTCGACCAGTCCTTGTGCTGGCCCGTCGCGTCGTTGCCCGCGAGCTTGCCGACGAGGTTCTTGTCGGACGAGATGTCATCAAACGTCGTCTGCAGCGCCGCAGGGTCGGTGGTGAGTGCGAGCTCGACCTGGCCGCCCGTGCTGCTGTCGAAATCGAAGTAGAACTCGAGCTCCGCCCGGGCGTCGCCCGCGGCGGGGATGAAGGACCCGTCGTTCAGGCGGCTGGTCATGCCGCCCAGGTGGGACTTCATCTCGCCGATCAGCACCTGGCGGAACACCTGTCCGGTGTACGAGATGCTGCTGCCGCCACCGAACGTGCTGTCGCACCGGTACGTGAACTGGAATTCCGCATCGGTATCCGTGTCGGTGTCCGTGTCGGTGTCCGTATCGGTGTCGGTGTCGGTGTCCGTATCGGTGTCCGTGTCGGTGTCCGTGTCGGTGTCCGCGTCGGAGCCGGTATCGAGATCGCCGGTGTCGGAATCCTTGTTTCCGCACGCAGCGACAGGGATCAGGAGTGCAAGCAGCAAGGTCGAACGGTTCATGATGTAAAGCCTCAAGGGAGTGCAGAGGACGACTTATTCGTCCACTGAAAACGATTTTCATTTTCACTACCCGATGTCTTTTCTGGCCGCAACCAGAATGCGCCCAACCGCTCTCGATTTCCCTGGCGGACGCGTGGGCGCATCCAGTCACATGCATGCGCGACGCGGAACGTTCAAACCCTGGGACCACCGCACTCATGCTGGTCGTCATTGGACTTGGCGCAACGGAGCTGGAGGACAGGGTCGGTTCCATCCTCGCGGACCGTTCCTCGCGATCCGACTCGTCTGGCTGTCCATCGCAACAAGGCGATCCTTCACTCCGTTCCCGGGCCGGGCCGATCCCACCCGCTCCGGTCGTCAACCCTGGACGTTTGATACCGGCGAGACGATCTCCTGCCCACGCACGGTCAGTGGGCGCGGTGCCAGTCCCACCAGCCCTGCCCGACTGCCCGAAGCCGATCGCGCGGCCCCCCTTCCCGCAGGACCTGCGCGACCGCCAGGCCCAGCACGATCGGTGTCCGCACCCCACCGCCCACGAGCCGCAGATGGCCGGCGACGGCATGCCGCTGCGCCCTGCTTGAGCGGCGGTCGACCGTTGCGCCGCCCGTGTGCCGACAGCGCACGGTCGGGACGATCCGTACCGAGCGACCCGCACGGCGAAGGGCGCGGCACAGCGAGACGTCCTCCATTCCGTGGGTGTAGCCCTCGTCGAAACGCGTCCCTGCACGCACCAGCATGCAGGCCCCCGAGATCGCATCCACGTCAACCGGCCGCCCACCCGGGGGCACATCGGTGTGATTCTGCAGCCGCCCCCACCTGGACAGACGCATCCCTGCAGATTCGATCCCCTCAGGTCCAACCAGGAGGGGACCGACCGCGCCGCTTCCCGATGTCCATGCAGCGCACAGGGCGTCCAGCGCGCCCGGCTCGGGAGCTGCGTCATCATTGAGGATGAGCGCATGGGTGAAACCCGAAGCCTCCGCCGCCGCAAGACCCCGGTTCACGGCGCGAGCGAAGCCCATGCCGCCGCCGCCTGGGACGATCCGCACATCGGATCCCAAGCTGTCGCCATCCAGGCTCTCGGCGTCGGAGTCGTCGACCACGAAGACCACCTCGCCCGTGACCGAGGCGACCGCGACGGACAGCAGGTCCCGTCGGCTGCGATGCGGGATGACGACGGCGCGATGCATGGTCCCCAGCGTAGCCCGGCGCCTCGCCGGACCGGCGCGATATGCGACCGGGTGCCTCCCCTGCTGCCAGTACTCCTGCTCGCCTGCATCGCGGATGCACCGGCGCCGGAGGTCAATCCGGAGCCGGTCGCACCCATCCCTCCAGATCGACCCAGCCTCGTTCTGGTGACGCTCGATACCACCCGGCCCGACCGCCTGGGTGCATACGGGTACGAGGCTGCCCACACGCCACACATGGACGCTCTCGCCGCCTCGGGCGTCCGATTCGAACGTGCCTATTCGGTGGCGCCGCTGACGACGCCCGCCCATGCATCCATGCTCACCGGCCTGTATCCACCCAGGCACGGCATCCACAGCAACGGCGACGCCACGCTGGACCCTCGCCATCAGACGCTCGCGGAGGAGGCCGCCGCAGCTGGAATGGCGACCGGAGCGAGCGTGGCAGCGTTCGTGACCACACGAATCTGGGGGTTTGCGCAGGGGTTCGAGCATTTCGCCGATCAGATCGAGGCGACCGGCGCAGGACGAGGGGAGCGGTGGGGTCGGGAACGCCGCGCGGATGCGGTCGTCGACGATGCACTGGTCTGGCTGGACGGGCAGGGTCCCGACCGACCCTTCTTCCTCTGGGTTCATCTCTACGACCCCCATGACCCCTACGATCCCCCCGCGCCATGGTCCCACCGGCTCACCGAGCCCTACGACGGCGAGATCGCCTTCATGGATGCGGAGATCGGACGACTCGTGGCAGGCGCCGAGGCAGCGGCCGGAGAGCGGGGCGTCGCGTGGATCCTGGTTGGCGACCACGGCGAGGCGCTCGATGGCGAGCACGGGGAGCGTTCGCATGGAACCTGGGTTTATGACCCGACGATGCGCATCCCATTCATCCTCCGCGGGCCCCGACCCATGGCAGGACGGGTGGAAGCATCCCAGACCGTCTCCAATGTCGATGTCATGCCGACCGCTCTCGGGATGCTGGGCATGGAGCCGCTCCCCGATCTCGATGGACGCGACCTGTCGAAAGCGCTGGTCGGCCCCGCTGCGAAGCGGGAACCCGTATACATGGAGAGCGAAGCGCCACTGCGCCGCTTCGGCTTCCACCCCGAACTCGCAGCGGCTGAGGGTCCCTACAAGCTCCTGGCGACGCCGTCGCCTCGTCTGTTCGATGTCGACGCCGACCCACGAGAGACGCGCGATCTGCAGTTCGACCACCCGACGGTCGTGCTCCGACTCCAGCGAAGCGTGGACGACATCCAGGGTCGTCGTATCGAAGCCAGCAGTCTCGCCGCCGGTCCTGAACTCACGGCCCGTCTTGCCGCACTGGGGTATGTCGCCGGCTCAGCCGATACTCCGAGGGCCTTCGCCGACCTTCCCGACGCGAAAGAACAACAGGCCTTCATCACCCGCGTGGAGGCTGCGCGCGCGCTTCATGCGGATCCGAAGGCAGCCATCGACGCCTGGAAGGCCATCCTCTCCGACCAGCCCGACCTCGGAGAGGCGCGTCTCGCGCTCGCAGCCCTGCTGCTCCGCGCCGGTGCGACCGCCGATGCGGAGCGCATGCTCCGCGAGGGGGTAGCCCAGCGTCCAGACTCCACCCTGATGCGGACCCAGCTTGCCGATGTCATCGCATCGCGCGGACGGCCAGAAGAGGCACTGGTGCTGCTGGAAGCCGTGCATGCCCAGGTTCCGGGCGACGATCTCGCCCGTGTCGGGATTCTTCGGGCGTTGGCGGCGCTTGGGCGACTGGAGGATGCGCAAAGGCGCGCCAATGCATGGCTTTCCGTCAACCCTGGGAGCCGACCGCTGCAGGCCGCTATGGGCGTGCTCCAGGTCCAGGCGGGCCAGCTCGCCATC
>JAYYRS010000339.1:0-8371 GCA_036126975.1 Myxococcota bacterium | reverse complement strand
GCGAACCGGAGGTCGATATTGACGACGAACAAGCGTCGAAACGAGGCGGCGTAGGTCAAGACAGGAACGACGCCGATCTCGAAACCGCCCACGTCGTTCCAAAGCGAGCGGACGAGCCCGGTGACGAGGTCCATGACCATCTGGGTGTTCACGAAGGACATCTCGATGTCGATCTGGGTGAACTCCGGCTGGCGGTCCGCGCGAAGGTCCTCGTCCCGGAAGCATTTGGCGATCTGGAAATACCGGTCGAAGCCTGACACCATCAGCAGCTGCTTGAAGATCTGTGGCGACTGGGGCAGCGCGTACCACTGGCCTGGATGGACCCGGCTCGGGACGAGGTAGTCACGGGCTCCCTCGGGCGTCGACCGGTTGAGAATGGGGGTCTCGACCTCGGTGAAACCCTGCGCGTCGAGGTAGTTCCGGGTGACGATGGTCGCCTTGTGGCGCGCGAACAGCTTCTGCTGGAGCTCCGGCCGCCGGAGGTCGATGTAGCGGTGCTTCAGGCGGACGTCCTCGCTGGCTTCCGTCGACTTGCCCTGGTCGATGCCAAACGGCAGGGGCTTCGTCCGGGAAAGCAGGGTGACGGTGTCGGGCAGGACCTCGATCTCTCCGGTCGCCATGTTCCGGTTGGGCTTGCCGTCCCGCCTCTGCACGGTTCCTTCCACCTGGACCACGTACTCGAGCCGGATCTGGCGGGCGACGTCCCATGGTCCTTGGGCGATCCGCTCGTCCAGGGTGACCTGCACCATGCCGGAGCGGTCCCGGAGGATCACGAACAGCACGCCGCCATTGTCGCGGACGGAGTGGGCCCAGCCCTGGAGCGTGACGGTCTGGCCTGCGTCGGCTGCACGAAGCTCGCCGCAGCGGTGGGTGCGGGGGATGAGGGACATGTCGTCTTCCCAGGGTGGGGTGGGGAGGGGGGCGCCTATCCGCTGCGCCCAAGCCAGACCACGGGCCGGGCCGGGCGGGGAGCGGCCCGCGAAGGATGCAGGCCGAGCGGGGCCCGACCCCGGATGATGGGGCGTGGCCTCCGGCGCAGGTCGGACCGGGACGCTGCCCGGGTCCGGACTAGAACGCCTCGGAGTTGTCCGCGGCGGACGTGCAGGCACCGTCCGCTGCATCGGTGTCGCCGTCCAGGTCGTTGTCGACGCCGTCGTTGCACTGTGCCGTGCCGCCATAGTCGTCGTCTTCGAGAAGCACCGCGATCGAGGAGCAGACCGGATCGGCGAGGTCGGTCCATCCGTCGCCATCGTTGTCGATCCCGTCATTGCACTCCGTCGAGGGGTCCGTCTCGTCGGCATCGCTGCCCGCTTCGCATCCTGGGTCGTCTGCATCGACGACGCCGTCGCCGTCGTCGTCGACCCCGTTGTTGCAGGTGAACCCTCCGCCGATTCCGTCGTCTTCGTACAGGTCGGCACTGGAGGAGCACACCGGGTCGTCGGTATCGGTCCATCCGTCGCCGTCGTTGTCCGTTCCGTCTGCGCACTCGAGGGTGTGGCTCTCGTCGCTGTCGAAGGCCGACCCGCAGCCGGGGTCCGACGCGTCGCGGACCCCGTCGCCGTCGTTGTCGATCAGGTCGTTGCAGACGAACGCCGGCGATGCTCCGTTCTCGGTGTCATCGCCGCCGCAGTCGGGGTCGTCTCCGTCAATCCAGCCGTCGCTGTCGTTGTCGATGCTGTCTGAGCACTCCGTGGTGGCGCCGTCGGATTCCCGGTTGTCCCAGGCGTCCATGCACTCCGGGTCCGCTGCGTCGACCACGCCATCGGCGTCGTTGTCGTCGCCGTCGTTGCACTCGGTACCGGCGGTCGCCCCTGCCTCTGCCGTCGCGTCGATGCAGTCCGGATCGTCGAGGTCTGCCCATCCATCGCCATCGTTGTCGAGGCCGTCGCTGCAGACCCCCGCGGGGTCGAGCTCGAGGGGGTCCAGCGCATCTGCACATCCCGCATCGTCGGCGTCGACGTCCCCGTCGAGGTCGTCGTCGATGTCGTTGTTGCAGGCCAGCGCAGTCCAGCCGATCTCCTCGCCCCAGGCCATGCAGTCCGGGTCGGCGGCGTCGGTCCAGCCGTCTGCATCGTTGTCGATGCCGTCTCCGCAGTCTCCGCTGTCGGTCGCTTCCTGGTTGTCCCAGCCGGTCAGGCAGTCGGAATCGTCGGCATCGACAGCGCCGTCGAGGTCGTTGTCGACTTCGTCGGAGCATGCAGCAGTACCCGGACCGGACTCGACGTCCCCATCGGTGCAGTCGGTGTCATCGGCGTCGGTCCATCCGTCACCGTCGTCATCGGTTCCGTCCGTGCAGCTCGTGCTGGCGGCCACCTCGTCCGGGTCGAAGCCGTCCAGGCAATCGGTGTCGTCGCTGTCGACATCCCCGTCTCCGTCATTGTCGGCGAGGTCGTTGCAGGGTCCGGCTCCGATGCCGAACTCGGCGCCGTCGATGGCGCAATCCGGGTCGTCTTCGTCGATCCAGCCATCGCCGTCGTCATCGAGGCTGTTCGCGCAGGGCGCGGCGTCCGCCGACTCGTCATCGTCCCAGGGCACCAGGCAATCCGGGTCGGCGCTGTCGACGCTCCCATCCCCATCATTATCCAGACCGTCGTTGCAGGCGAAGCTGGTGATCCCAAGCTCATCGCCGGCGGTGAGGCAGTCGATGTCGTCGCCGTCGGTCCAGCCGTCGCCGTCGTCGTCCGAGCCGTTCTCACAGTCGTCTGCAGAGCTGTCCTCCGTGGGGTCCGTCGCGCTCGCGCAACCGGGGTCCATCGCGTCGATGGTCAGGCTGCCATCGTTGTCGATGCCGTCATTGCATTCGGTCGAGCCGTAGCCACTCTCGACCGTGCCGCCGGCGTCGCAGTCGGGGTCGTCGAGATCGACCCATCCGTCGCCGTCGTTGTCGGTGACGTCCTCGCAATCACCTGCGTCTTCGTCGTCGTCGGTGGCGTCGTCGCAGCCCTGGTCCGCTGCGTCGATGACGCCATCACCGTCATTGTCGCTGCCGTCATTGCACTGGGTGGCCGAGAGCGAGCCGTCCTCATCGCCGGAGCCACCGTCGTCCGTGTCGCAGTCCGGATCGTCACTGTCGGTCCAGCCGTCCCGGTCGTTGTCGGCGCCGTCGTCGCAGGTGCCGGTGGCCGTGGCCTCATTGGTGTCGTAGGCGTCATCGCAGTCGGAATCGCTGGAGTCGGGTCGGCCGTCTCCGTCGTTGTCGAGCCCGTCGTTGCAGGCGGTCAACCCGAACGATGACTCGCTGGTCGCGCTCGCGCAGTCCGGGTCGTCGCCGTCCGTCCATCCGTCGCCATCGTTGTCGATGGCATCCGAGCAGCCGGTGATCGGGTCCGTCTCGTCATTGTCGGTGCCGTCGCTGCAGCCCGGGTCGTCCGCATCTGCGAGACCGTCTCCGTCATCGTCGGCTCCGTTGTTGCACTCGTAGGCGGATGTGGTCGGCGTCTCTGCGGTGTCGGTCGCTGCCGCACAGCCGGGGTCTTCGAGGTCGATCCATCCATCCCCGTCATCGTCGAGCTCGTTGGCGCATGCGTACGCCTGCTCGTAGTCGTCGGACGCCGCAAGGCAGTCGGCGTCGGCGCTGTCGATGTCCCCATCGCTGTCGTTGTCCACCGAGTCGTTGCACTCGGTGGTCCCGTACCCAGCGGTCTCGTCGCCCGTGCTCCCGCAGTCGGGATCGTCGGTGTCCGTCCAGCCGTCCCCGTCGTCATCGAGTCCGTTTTCGCAGTCGTCGTCCTCCGCGGAATCGGTCGCGGCGGTGCAGACGTCGTCCATCGCGTCGATGGTGCCATCCCCGTCGTTGTCGATGCCGTCGTTGCAGGCGTCCGTCCCGAATCCCGCTTCGAGCGTGCCGGTGGTGCAGTCGGGGTCGTTGCTGTCGGTCCAGCCGTCTCCGTCATTGTCCTGGAAGTCCGTACAGGCATCGACTTCATCGTCGTCGAGCCCGTCATCGCACGCCGTGTCGAGGGCGTCGGTGGCCCCGTCACCGTCGTTGTCCACGTCGTCGTTGCACGCCGTGTCGCCGAAACCGAGCTCCTCGGTACCGTCTACGCAGTCCGGGTCCTCGGCGTCCACCCACCCGTCACCGTCGTTGTCGAACGTGTCCGAGCACCGGTCCGACTCGGTGTAGTGGTCGGCATCCTCGCAGTCCGGGTCCGCGCGGTCGGTGAAGCCGTCCCCGTCATTGTCCGCGCCGTCGTTGCACTGCCCCGAGCCGAATCCGCCCTCGTCATCATCGAGAGGGCCCGAGCAACCGGGGTCGTCGAGATCCACCCACCCGTCGCTGTCGTTGTCGAGGCCATCTTCGCAGCCGCCGGCTTCCGCGTCATCGGTCCCTGTCCTGCAGCCGGTATCGAGCGCATCGACGGCGCCGTCCGCGTCGTTGTCGATGCCGTCGTTGCACTGGTAGACGGAGGTGGAGTTGTCCTCCTCGATCGCGTCTCCCATGCAGTCGGGGTCGTCGGAGTCGGCCCATCCATCCGCGTCGTCGTCCTCGCCGTTGATGCAGGGGTCGGTCAGCTCCGTATCGTCCGATGCATCCTCGCAGTCGTCGTCGTCCGCATCGTAGGAACCATCTCCGTCGTTGTCCTCGCCGTCGTTGCATTCGGTCTGGCCGAAGCCTGCCTCGGTGCTGCCGGTCAGACAGTCGGGGTCGTCGGAGTCGGTATAGCCGTCCTCATCGTTGTCCTCACCGTCCGAACAGGGGGCTGCCTCAGAGGGGGTCTGGGCATCGCTGCACTCGGGGTCGTTGCCGTCGATGAAGCCATCGCCGTCATTGTCGGCGCCGTCGTTGCACGGCAGCGCCTCGTCGACGCCGATCTCCTGATCACCGCGGCTGCAGTCGGGATCGGCCGCATCGGTCCAGCCGTCTGCATCGTCGTCGGCACCGTTGAGGCAGGGTGTGACCGGGACATCGAGGAGTCCCACGGCAAGATTGTAGGTTGGTACGGTCTTGTTGATGAACGAGATCGGTCCTTCGACCTCGGAGCCCAGCGTCTCGGTGTCTGCGAGCCACCCGCTGGCCTGGACCGTGAACGGACCTGGATTGGCGCCCTGTCGCAGCTCGAGGACGGGGAGCGGTCCGGAAGACCCGAGAGATGTGAGCTCGTAGACGAGCTCGAGTGCGTCATCGGTCTCGTCCCAGTTCTGCATCGTCACGGTCGAGGAGATCTCGGCGCCGTCTTCATATGGCTCGCCATCGTCGGTGAATGGCTGCTCAGAATCGATGACGATGTAGATCCGGTCGACGTTGTTGCGCACAGCCGACGGATTGTCGGCGGTCAGCTGGATCTTGATGCCGGTGCGCAGAACGGGGTCCGTACAGCCCGTGGCACCCACGAGCAGGAGGCCCAGCAGTGCGGCGCGGCGGCGGTCAGGAGCGGGAGGGATGTGCATGGACAGGTCGCTCTCGGGTCGGGCCGATGCCAGGAGGAGCTGGAGGGTTCGCAGGACGGTGCCGCGGCTCATGGGAGGCTCACGGTGACATCGCCCTCGGGAATCGGAATGGGCTTGGAGGCCTGCCGGGCGACCACGCCGCCCGTGACGGCGCCACCGGCCCCGACGCCCACCGCGGTCCAGAAGACCCAGTTTTCGTAGAATGGCGGCAGCGCGACCACCTTGGATCGGCCCCGCCCATCCGCGTCGGACCAGGTGGCCTTGTAGGCACTCCGTCCCGATTCGCCGACCTTCAGCCGACCCTTCGCGGTCTTGGAGCCGGGCCTCTCGATGCTGACCGCGTAGCGGCCCCGGGCCAGTTTGGGAACCACGACCTTCTTGCCGGTCCCGACGACGACGCCGGAGATCTTGACCTGGGCCTCTGCGGAGCCCGTCTTGATGATGGCCTTGCCGCCCTTTGACGAGAGCCGGGTTCGGACCTCACCCTTGGCGCCGTCGCTCGTGTCGACGGTCTGGATGCTGCGGGCGTAGCCGTCGAGGCTGAGGTCCACCACATGCATGCCGGCCGGGATGCCCTCGAGGTCCAGCGGAGTGACCCCCCGGTCCTCGCCGTCGATGAGGACGGTGGCGCCCGCCGGTTCGGTGGTCACGACGAACAGACCCCGGCTGCTCAGGAGCTCGGCCATGATGAATACGTTGCCGCGCTCGCGGAGCGTGAACGTCCCCCCCGCGGGCTCGTACCCCGGCGCCGTGACGCGCCAGGTGTGGTCTCCGGGGTCGAGGTCCCCGAGACGCACGGGGATGGGGGATGTCCCCGTCTCGTCGATGAGCACCGTCGCGCCGCGTGCGTTGGACTGGAACTCGACGGTGCCCCCGCCCTTGATCAAGCTCGCGGTGACCCGTGCACGCGCACCGGCCTTCACCTGGATCTTTCGCACGTAGGGGTCGTAGCCATCTGCCGTGATGCGGAGCATGTGCGATCCCGCAGGCACGTACTGGGTGACGGGTGCAACCCCGACCTCCTCGTTGTCGATGTAGACGATGGCGCCCGTGACCGGCGCGGAGATTTGCAGCACGCCGGTCTCGGCCTCTGTTGGAGGCTGGGGTGCGCCCTGGGCCAGCGCGACGGACGGAGCAGATGCCGCGAGCAGGCCCACGAGCGCGGCGGCGTGGTGCAGGCGAGGGCGGGTCGACGTGAGAGGACGTGCGGCGGGCAAGGACGCTCCAGCGAATGGACGCAGGGTACCAGAGGCCGCGGCGCACCGGCCAGCCTGACCGGCTCGCCCCGTCAGGCGCCCCAGGCCCGCCGGGTATCTCCGTCCCGGACCGTGACCCGCTGTGCGTCCAGCCACTCCAGCAGCGGAATGGCGTGGCGGCGAGAGAGGCCCGTGAGTGCCTTGAAGTCCGCGGTGCCCAGCTCCCCCTGCGCGGCGAGGTGTTCGACCACCATGCGGCGAAGTCGGTCGAGTGCCTCCCGGTGGAGGAGATGGTCGCGAATGCGCACGATTTCTCCCTGGTCGAGCAGCAGGAGCGTCAGCTCTGGCTCCGCCTCCAGGATCGTGGCCGCCTTTGGACCCTCGAGTCCGGCATCCCGGATGCGTCCGACCAGCGACCGGGTGCGGGCCTGATGGTCCTCGTCCAGATCGACGGAGAAGCCCGCCAGCTTGATCCGGGGCCCCGCCAGGACGATCCGGCCGTCCTGGACCAGTCGCGTCAGCAGATCGTCATACGCCGCCGCGCTCAGGTGCCCGAGCGGCGGACGGTGGAGCCCACGCTTGCTGGCCCCCGGCGACAGGGGATGGTCGTCGTGATGGGTCGCGAGCGCGGCGAGCAGGAGCGACTCGAGGCGTTCGACCCGCGCAGGATGGACCCGACGGTCGCCCAGGGCGATCCCACCAGGTACGCCGCGAACCCGCAGTTCGGCGGGCGTGAGCCCGGCGTCCCCCGCCCGGAGGAGGCGCACGCTGGCGTCACCGTTCGCGAGTCGGGCAAGCTCGGCATGGGCGCGCGCGCGGTCGCGGCGACGGACCCGCGGGGACCACGGATCCAGCACGGTCCCGCCCCCGAGTGTCTCGACCGGGGACGCCCGGCGGAGCACGAAGCGGTCCCCCGGCAGGGCGACGACGGGTGTGTCGGTGCGGAGCTGAATGAAGCCGCTCCAGCCGGGCTCCAGTGCATCGGCCTCCGGGTCGATGACCGAGACGACGCACATGACCTCGGCGGTACCAACGAGCAGACGGGCCCGGGTACCATCCGCGACCAGTGGAGCTGCGCCAAGATGCCGGTAGGCGAGGTCGAGGATGCTCGCAGGTCGCGCGACACCGGGGTGCATCACCACGGAACCCCGGTGCAGATCGTCCCGCTCGACGCCCGCGAGGTTCAGCGCGGCGCGTTGTCCCGGCAGCGCCGTGGCGGAGGATTCGCCATGGACCTCAATGCCCCGGATCCGGGTGCGGAGGCCCTGGGGGAGCACCTCGACCTCGTCGCCGTCCGCGAGGGCGGCTCCTCGCACGGTCCCGGTGACAACGGTTCCGAAACCCCGACGGACGAACGCACGGTCGGCGGGAAGCCGGAACGGACCGCTGGCGGCCCGCTCCGGCCTCGGGAGGTCGGCCAGCGCATCGCGCAAGGCGTCCAGCCCTGCGGGCGAAGCGCCAGCAGCCGTCGCGATCACGGGTGCGCCCTCGAGGAAGGTTCCGCACGTGGCTTCCTCCACGTCCAGCCTCGCGAGCTCGATCATCTCGTCATCGACGAGGTCGGTCATCGTCAGCACGACGATGCCCTGCTGGACCCCCAGCAGACCGAGGATGTCGAGGTGCTCGCGCGTCTGTGGCATCACACCTTCTGAAGCGGACACACACAGCAGGACGGCGTCCATGCCACTGGCACCGGCCACCATCGTGCGGACGAGCCGCTCATGGCCGGGGACGTCGACCATGGCGATGCTCCGGCCCGCAGACAGGTCGTGCCACGTGAAGCCGCG
>JAYYRS010000338.1:0-4717 GCA_036126975.1 Myxococcota bacterium | reverse complement strand
AGCCGGACGACCCTCCGGAGGTACCGGACGCCGCCTGGAAGTAGAAGGTATTGAAATCATTGAAACGACCCCGCCCATAGCGAGGCGCAGGCCGGTCGAGCCGAGCGAGCGTCCCCTCCAGAATCGAGAGCTTCTCGCCCGCGTCATTGCCAACGACACGGATCTCTGCGCCCACGACCGCGCGCTCCGGCGCAAGCTCCAGCTCCGCAAGCTCCATGAACCGGACGTCGGATGGGTCGTACCGATAGAACCCGAAGTCGTGGACCGGATCCCGGTACAACGCCTGCAGCTCGATCTCCTCATGGTCGAGCAACACGGCCTCCGCACGGCTCGGCCCCGGGCCCACGACGTGGCGGTTCGAGAGCAGGATCCCCTGCTCCGCATCGACGACGAACCCCGTCGCGACCATGTTCCCGGCGCTGTCCATGTCGAAGGCGCGGACCGCATCCGTGCGGATGCTGACGACGCCCGGCACGACCCGGTCGAGGGTCTCGGACCACGTGTTGTCGGTGGCCGGCGCAGCGACCGCGGTCGCGCGAAACAGGGTCGGGAGGAGGTGCAGGGACATGCCGTCCTGCTAACGCCTGGGCGCGCGCGCGGTGCCTCAGAGCTTCATCTGGAGCCAGAGCCGTGCCGAGTCGTTCTGTGCCGGCTGTCCTTCCAGCTCGAGACGGGCGACATACAAGGCGCCCGCGCGGATGGCGTCCCCTTTCCCATGCCAGACGACGCCACCTTCGCCAATCGCGATGTCGCCGTTGTCGTCGAACTCCCGATGGTCATCGAACGTGCTGAATCGCGCGACGGGCTCCCACCGTCCGACCGAGTACCCGACCTGGGCGACCGTTCCGAGGCGGGGCGTCTCACCCAGCGTCCCTGGCAGGTCGAGGTCGGTGTTCTGGGGGGTGATCGTGCTCAGGTGGCCTTCGACCAGGAGCGCGAGCCCCGCCACGCGCACCATGAGGTCCCCTCCGAAGTGCGCGTTCGTGGTGACCAGGTCGGACGAGTAGACGACATCGCCCGCGACTCCGATTGTGACGCCCTCGACGCTGCCAAACGTCCGGTACGTGTCGCCCGGACCGTACAGGCCTTCCAGCCGCGCGGCCACCATCTTGCCCAAGTTGTCGTCGCCGAAAAGCGAACCGTTGCCGTTGAACACACCCAGTCGGCCGCGCCCGCGCAATCCCTGCCCCTCGCCGACCGTCCCGTCGACGGTGACACCGACCTCTCGGGCGGGCACCAGGGCATTCGAACCGACGGGCCGGTCGCCCAGGGCAAGGTCGCCCGCGGACATGAGGAACGAACGGCTCGTCGGCACCTTCACCACACCCGCGTCCACCCAGAGCCCCTCGGCGGCTTCCAATCCACCCGATGCGCTGATCAGCTGGATGTCCTCGTCGGGCAGCCCGCCGATCGCATCGAAGCCGCTGCTGAATCCGAAGGTCAGGTCGTACCGGGCGCCACCCTGGTCACCTGCCAGCCCGATCCGCGCCCGACGGATCTTGAACCCGGGATCGTCCTCGGGGTCCCCATACGACGCCGGGTCCGTCAGCGGATTTTCGTCCTGGTCGTAGACGGTTCCCCAGACCTGCAGCAGCCCTGTCACCGCCGGTGCGGGGAGGCCCGCGCCTTCCCGCTGCTCTCCCGCGACCGCGGGACGCGCTGTGAGCAGGGCCGCTCCGAGCACGGACACGCCGACCGAGTGCCAAAAGATGCGCATGGACCTTCCCCCAGGGGCTCGATAATGCGCGCAGACCATGCGTGCCCATCGACTCCTGCTGGCCATCCTCCTGACTTCCTGCACCCAGGACGGCGAATTCGCACGCGCCTACCGGATGGCCTCCCTCCAGGACGGCATTGGAGGACCCAAGGCCCTCGCCCAGCCGGGCGATTTCATCCTGGAGAACGATCGGATCCGGCTGGCCATCCTGGACGCCCGCCCCAGCATGGGGCCCCACACCTCCGGCGCGAGCCTCGTCGATGCAGACCTGCAGCGGGCGGACCCCCGCTACAGCCAGGGCAACGGCATGGACCAGCTGGCGGAGGTGTTCCCGACGGTCAACCTCAACATCGCGCAAGCGGACAGCAAGCTGGATGCCACCAGCGGGGAAGGCGTCGTGCGGGTGCTCAAGGACGGCAGTGATGGGGGCGCCGCGGTGGTCTGCACGGAGGGGCCGGAGCAGAGCTTCATCACGCTGCTGGACGCGCTCTGGAACATCTCCTGGATCGAGGAGCGCCCCTACTTCCGGATCCGCACCGACTACACGCTCGCCCCCGGACAGGCCGCCGTGAAGATGCAGACCACGGCCATCTTCCGTGATGCGGATGGACAATGGCCGGACGCCGCCGACTGCGGAGGGCCGCTGGATAGCATCACGGCGGACTACTCCGACGCCGACATGCCCCTGGTCCGGATTGCCCTCTCCAAGGGCGTGGATGGGGGCGGGCTCGTATTCGGGGACTTCTACCTCCAGGGGGGAAGCACCGACGTCTTCACTCCCGACTGGGGCTTCGACGAAGACGTCTTCGTGGGGGCGCTTCTCGAGGAGTCCGTCAACACCTTTGAAGCACCGCTCGTGGTCGACTTCCTCGCGGGTACGGCAGACCGGGTGAGCTACGGCATCATGCCCGCCGATGGCAAGCTGTTCGTGCCCCTGTTCACGAGTTCCCAGACCGTAGCGGTGGGGGCATCGGTCGAGCCGAATGTCGCGCACGATGCCGGCACATCCGACTTCGCCCGCTTCGAGCCGGGTTCTGCATTCCACTACGAACGGTACTTTGGCGTCGGGCGTGGCGACATCGGGTCCGTCGCGGATGCCCTCTTCGATGCCCGCGGCGACGTCACCGGTCGACTCGACGGTTTCGTGGTGGAAGCCGCAACCGGCAGGCCCCTGTCGGGTGTCAAGGTCCTTGCCTTCCGCACCGACGGCGAATCTACCCGGGTCGACGGCAAACCGGCGCCCTACCTGTCGTGGACGACCGACGTCGGCGACGACACCCTGCAAGATGGCTCCTTCGGGGGGCAGCTTCCCCCGGGCCGGTACGAGCTGCTCGTCCATGCTCCCGGACGCCCCGACGGCAGGCGGATCCCCGTCACCATCCAGGCGGACCAGACGCTGTCGCTGACGCTGGAGTCTGCCCGCCCCGGCACGCTGACGTTCGACATCGTCGACGAGACCGGTCGGCACGTACCATCGAAGCTGACCATTTTTGCGCAGGGAGAATCGCCGCGGAACCCCGTGCTTGGAGACGGGTTCATCGGTGGTGACCCCGCGCAGGTGGTGTTCACCCACGACGGACAGGGCGAGGTGATCCTCGCTCCGGGGCGCTACACCGCGGTTGCATCCCGCGGGCTCGAGTACGAGCTCGGCGTCTCCGAGCCGTTCACGATGGGCAGACAGACCACGGCGCACCTCGAACTGCAGGTGGTCCGCGGGATCGATACGTCCGGCTGGATTTCAGCGGATTTCCACGTTCATGGATTCCGGTCCCACGACTCCGGCGTCGGGCGGCACCTCCGAGCGACGACCATGGCCGCGGAGGGGGTCGAATACATCGCATCCACGGACCATGACTTCATGACCGACTACCGACCTGCCATCGCAGACCTTGGGCTCGAGCCATGGCTCGCGGCGACCGTCGGTCTCGAGGTCACCACGATCGAGCTGGGGCATTTCCTGGGCTTCCCCCTCCTCATGGACCACTTCGCCCGCAGTGGTGGCGCATTGCAGTGGGACGGGCTGGAGCCGCAGGAGCTGATCGACGGGGTCCGCAACCTCGGTGCGCCAGACGAGACCGGCCGGCAGCCGGTCGTGTTCGTGGGGCATCCCCGGGACGGCATTCTCGGGTACTTCGACCAATATGGCGTCGACCACTATGACTACGCCGACGATGGCGGACCACTCGTCGAGACCCCGCTGCTCAACTACCTGTCCGGCAATGAACTCCTCTCTCCCGAGCGATTCAGCGATGACTTCGATGCGCTCGAGGTGCTGAACGGCAAGCGGATGGAGATGATCCGGACGCCCCTGGCCACCGAGCTCGCGGCCTACGCGGACACTCGCAATGGCGAGGCGGTCAACGGCATGATGCAGCGGACCATGGACGAGCAGGCCGCCCTTATCGATGGAACGGCCTCGCTGGCGACGGGCTTCGAGGGAGTGGTGGACGACTGGTTCCACATGTTGAATCTCGGGTACCGCTACACCGCACTGGGGAATTCCGACACGCATGGCACGACCGGCGTCGAGTCCGGGTGCCCCCGGAACTGGGTGCAGGCCACCACCGATGATCCGACATTCGTCGATGAGTTCGACATCGCGGACTCCGTCCGGAACGGCAACGTCGTGGCCTCCTACGGACCATTTCTACGGTTCTGGGCCGATGAGGAACCCATGGGACCCGGCTCGACCGTCGCGGGCTCCCAGCACGTGTTCGGAATCGAGGTGCAATCCGTCAGCTGGGTGGATGTGTCCCGGGTCGAGCTCTACCGGAACGGCGAACTGATTCAGGAATGGTCCGGGGACGCCCTGGTCGGATCGGGCAATGTCGACCTCGCGGTCTCCGTCGAGGAGCAGACGCAGACCGATGCCTGGTATGTCCTGGTTGCGATGGGGACCGAGCCCCTCTCCCCGGTGTTCACGCCGGTGGAGATCGAACCGATCTTTCTGGAAGACGTCGTACTCGGCGCCCTCTCTGGCATCGTCAGCGACAGCCTGCT
>JAYYRS010000337.1:0-3144 GCA_036126975.1 Myxococcota bacterium | reverse complement strand
ACGCCGTCGATGGCGCCCCAGGAGACCCCATGGCCACCGCCGACGCCAATGCCATCATCGAGCCAGCTGCGACGCGGGTGCGCGACCCGATTTCCGGGCGGAGCATCTACCTTGCAGGGCTCGTGACCGACGGCGCCATCGAAGGGGAACGGCTGTCGATGACGCTCGCATGCACGCGTCAGCACACGGCATCGGATCGGGAGAAGATGCGGACCGCGCTGGAGCGGAACCTCCGAAGCGTCGGCTGGGGTGGCGACATCGTGATCGACGTCGCCATCGGTGGCGGAACCGCGGCAGCATCGCCTGCCGCCGACACGCCGGCCACCGCACCCGCAGACCCCGTGAAGGGCATGTCCGGCCCGGGCATGGGCCCCCATGGCGGGCCGATCTCGAAGCAGAGCCTTGACGGGGTCAAGCACATCATCGCCGTCGCCTCGGGCAAGGGCGGTGTCGGCAAGTCCACGGTTGCGACCAATCTCGCCGTTGCGCTCCGCGCTCGGGGACTGGAAGTCGGACTGATGGACGCCGACATCTACGGCCCGAGCCTGCCGACCATGATGAAGGTCCAGGGGCGCCCCGTCGCCAACGATGACAAGCGCATCCTTCCGCTGGAGGCATACGGCGTGAAGTGCATGTCCATCGGCTTCCTGGTCGATGAGGGAGAGCCGATCATCTGGCGAGGACCGATGGTCATGGGTGTGGTGAAGCAGTTCCTGCAGGACGTGTACTGGAACCCCCTCGATGTGCTCGTGATCGACCTGCCACCCGGCACCGGTGACGCGCAGCTCACCATGATCCAGGCGGTACAACTCTCCGGGTCGATCATCGTGACGACACCGCAGGACGTCGCGGTCCTCGATGCGGTACGCGGCGTCGAGATGTTCCGAAAGCTCGACGTCCCGGTGCTCGGTGTCGTGGAGAACATGTCCTGGTTGACCCTGCCTGATGGCACCCGGATGCGGCCATTCGGGGAAGGGGGCGGTGCACGGACCGCGGCGAGGTTCGACGTTCCCTTGATTGCCCAGGTCCCTCTGGACACCGCGGTCCGCGCCGCCGGGGACACCGGCCGCCCGGTCGCCCTCGACGCCGAAGGTCCCGGCGGTGTGTTCCGCACCATCGCCGAGAATGTCGCCAACGAGCTCGGCCTCTGAGCGACGCGTGACAAGACCGCTGCCCCGCCCTCCCCTCATCGACCGCTTCGGACGGACGCACACCTACGTCCGGATCAGCGTCACGGACCGATGCAACTTCCGCTGTGTGTATTGCATGCCGGAAGAGGGCCTCTCGTGGATGCCCCGCTCCGAGCTGCTCCGCTACGAGGAGATCTGCGCGGTCCTTCGCGCATTCGCAAGAATGGGGGTCCGGAAGGTTCGCCTGACCGGGGGCGAGCCCACGCTTCGCGCGGACATCGAGTCCCTGATCGCAGGCCTCGCAGCGATCCCCGGCCTGGATGACATCGCGATGACCACCAAGGGCCTGACGCTCGACAAGCTCGCAGGCCGGCTCGCCCGCGCGGGCCTGCACCGCGTCAACATCTCGATTGACAGCGTCGATCCCGAGCGGTTCCGACGGCTGACACGCGGCGGCGACCTCTCTCGGGTGATCCGTGGAATCGAGGCTGCACGCGAGGCGGGTCTGACGCCCATCAAACTGAATGCCGTCGTGCTGAAGGGAGAGAACGAAGAAGACCTGCACGGACTCGTCGACTGGGCGGGCAACTGGCCGGATGACCTCGAGCTGCGTTTCATTGAATACATGCCCTTTGAGGCCCGCTGGCACGAGAGCGTCGCGTCGTCCGAACTCCGACGTCGGCTCTCGGAGCGGCTCACCCTCGAGCCAGACGGCACGCGTGGCCACACTGCCGGGCCGGCTCGGATGTGGAAAATCGCCCAGACCGGACTCCGCGTCGGGTTCATCTCCCCGCTCAGCGAGCACTTCTGCGCGCGGTGCAATCGTCTCCGGCTCCAGGCGGATGGGCACCTTCGGACGTGCCTTGCGCATGAAGACACGCCAAGTCTCCGGGACCTGCTGCGTGCGGGTGCCGACGAGGACACCCTCGAGCAGGCCATCCGCACCATGGTGCTCGGCAAACCCGAGGGGCACGACTGTGGGCTCGATGACGGGACCGTTTTTGAAGGGGTCATGACGGGCATCGGCGGCTGAGGGCGACAAGACCGTGACCACCCCCACGCCTGGGGGCTTCCGCGTTACACGCCCCCGTCCCTGCCCCGAGGAGACGAAATGGCCGCCTGGGCCCTTATCGCCATCAGCAGCCTGGCATTCGCCGGCCTGTGTTTCTCCGCCTGGAACGGCGCGCTTGGCCTCGCCGCCATCGGCCTGCTGTTCACGGCGGCCGCCACCTGGTACGGGGGCCATGCCCTGTTGCGACGCGCAGGCGTGGAACCAAGACTTCGGGACCGCCTCTCGCTCCTGGGCAAGCTGGCCTTCACCGCAGGGGGAATGATGGCGCTGCTGCGTCATCGCATCAAGGTGGAGCTGCCCATCGAGGGCGAAGCGACCGAGGGAATGGTCACCATTACCAAACTGGTCGACGGGCAGGAGGTGCTCCACCAGGTGGTCTATCTCCCCATCTACGACGCAATCTCGAGCTACGTCACGCAGGTTGACCCCAGTACATTCCTGCTGTGGGCCATCGTTGCCATGGCCGTGAAGTTCCTGGGCGTGATCGCGTCCGCCTTCGGATGGAATCTCCTCCTGCGGGGCCAGGGCGTCCGCTACCCGTTCTGGTCCAAGATCATGACGGCCTTCCTGATCGGACGATTCATCGGCACCTTCCTGCCGAGCACGCTGGGGCTGGACGGCTACACGCTGTACGAAGCCGGCAAGTATTCGAACCAGTGGGCCCGGGTCATCACGGCGAAGGGACTCGAGAAGTTCATTGGCGTCACCGGCCTCTTCCTGGGGATGCTGCTGACGCTTCCCTTTGGCTACCAGGTCATCGTGGACGTGACCACGACCGCAGGCCGTCCCGACGCCGCCCCGCTGCTCGCCGGCCTCATCGCGGGCGTGGCCGGCAGCATCTCCATTGTCATCGTGCTCGGCCTGATCTGGCCTTCGATCATCGTCTTTTTCGTCGGCATCGCGGAGCGGATCCTATACGCCACGGTCGGGCATCTCGGCATC
>JAYYRS010000336.1:0-4179 GCA_036126975.1 Myxococcota bacterium | reverse complement strand
CGATCCGTCCTGCCCTCGCGTGCGCTGCGAAGGCACCCACGATGTCGCCGTCGAGTTCGTCGAACCGCGCGCGGAGGGCTGCATAGTGGCGTTCCCAACGCTCGGCCAGCGCTCCGATGCCGGACTCGGCACGGTCGGCACGGGCCTGCAGGACCCGGGCGTCGAGCCAGGCGCGGAAGCCCGGCCCGAATCTCGGGGAGCGCAGCTGCTCCAGCAGCACCGGGGTCAACCCCATGGTGATCGGCGCCCGCGCGCCCGCGTCGTGCACCGCCCCGATGACATCCAGCAGGGGCAGATACACGCCCGCGGCGGCTTCATGGAGCCATGCCTCTCCGTGTGGCCAGCGGCCGTGGCCGAGTACCCACGGCATGTGGCCATGCAGAGCGAGGACGAAGCTACCCGCGGGCATCTCAGCCTGCCTCATGCAGCGTGATCGACAGCGCGAAGCTCGTCTTCTCTCCACCCCAGAGCCCCAGCGGCCATGCCACGTGGAGGCAGAGTCCCTGGTAGGTCGGCATGACCCGTCCGCCCCGGCGCCCCGGCACATACAGCGGATGGTGGTAGAGCGACGCCGGGTCCCGCGCCCGGATCCGCATGGTGACCTCTCCGAAGCCGATGCTCGCCTCCTGCGCAGCGCGGGCGACGAATGCAGTGTCCAGCCGCAGCGGTTCGAGACCGTCGACCTGCAGCACCCTGTCCGGCCCAAGGTTCCCGTCGAGACAAAGATTCAGCTCCGTAGAGAAGCTCGCCTGGATGGGTGTCTTGGAACGGTTCCAGAGGTCCCATCGGACGTCGATCCTCCGGTACTGCCCACCGAGCGACACGCGTTTGTGCACCCCGAGCAGGCGGTCCTCGGACGGCCCCTGCCAGACACGGCCATCCCGACCCATCAAGACGACGAGACTTCCATCCTCTTCCGCCTCGGCGCGCTCCAGCCGATAGGGGCCCAGCGCGAGGTCACCCAGCTCAGGGTGCTGGCCACGCGCGAGTGAATCGAGCGTCGTCGACGCACCCAGCAGCCGGTCATGGAAGCAGAGTCGAGGCCCGGCATCGACGGCGCGAAGACACGCATCCCGGTCGATCCGGGGAAACGCAATGCGCGGCCCCGGACGGGCCATTTCCTGCCCCCCGTCGGACCCCGCCCCGAGGTCGGTTGGTTCATCTCCGTCATAGTCCTCCGGCGACATGACCGGAACGGGCGGTTGTTCCTCTCCCTCGTCGACGACCACGGGAAGGGAGGCATCCGACGCGATCGCCGCGTGCCAGTGTTCCGGAACTCGGGCGAGCGTATTGAGGAAGTTGCCCACCCCCGCCAACGCGAGCTCCGATACGCCCCCTCCGACTCCAGGTCGGAGGATCATCCGCATTCCGTCGCGCCGGAGCACGACCTCGGGGTGCCCATCCGGCCCCGAATCGACCGTCTCGACGGCTGGCATCGGCCGACCGGATTGTCCGCTTGCCTGAAGCTCTGCGTCGATGAGCGCCAGGAAGGCGGCATGGCGGACGCCGGGCTGCCGGAGTCCGCCGCCAAGCCGGGGGTCGAGACCCAGCGCAGCCTGCCCCTCCGAGAGGCGCGCCGCCGCGCTCTCGACCGGACCGGCAGGCCGGTTCTCGGCCTGCGCTTCCCGGCGCAGCGCCGAAACCGCCTTGCTGGCGCGCAGGCCCGCGCGATGCAGGCGCGCCGCGACATCGTAGCGGGACAGAACCGCCTCGAGCGGCGGACCATGCAGATACGGCGCGAGCCCGGCGAGCTCGCGCGAGGGCGCGCCCGCCAACGTCTGCTGCACCAGCACCCAGGTCCGAGCCGCCTCGACAGGCAGCATATCGGCGGCACCCGGCCCTGGCGTCCCCGAGGCCGGCCACGCCCGTCCGGCGGCGGGGGTGCGGTCTACGAGCTGCCAGGGCACCGCGGTCTTGAGCCACGCGGCGTGCTGCACGAGGGAGCCGAACAGCCCGGGCACCCACGGGCTCCTGCCACCGAAACACCAGTCCCGCGCCTCGTCTGCGCGCCCGAGCGATTCGATCGCAATCGGCAGGCAGACGACCCGTTCCCCCGCCTCGCACCGGGCGCGCAGCGACGCGATGAACGAATCCGGTTCGACGAACGGCATCCGATGGCCAAGCGCGTGGTCGAGGGGGATCGTCGCCATCGGTGCGCCCCCTCGCTCGGTGACCAACCAACCGCCAGCTGCCGGCAGCGCTCCGCCAGCTGCCACCAGCCCGGCATCGACAAAGGTGTACGCACCGCCCGCCCGCGCGACGATGCGCGGCACCGCCGGGTCCCATGCACCCAGGGTGGGCCAGACCCCCCGCACGGGAACACCCAGGCGATTCTGCAGCCACAACCGGTACTGCCGAATCTGTTGAACGGCGTCCCGCTCGGGGACCAGGTGGAATGCAGCGCCGTGGGATGCGCCGCCGACGATCTCGACCTGGCCGCGTGCCGAGAGCTCCCGCATCCGTGCGAACCGCGCCGGCGCATGGGTCGCAAGGTGCCGCGCCAGCGCCCCCGACAGGGCCATTCCGCAGCGCAATCGTGGTGCTGCGTGCAAGGCATCGACCAGAGGTCCCCAGGACTCCAACACCAGCCCATCGAGGTCCGCATCGGAGCGGCCCGGTGCCTGCTGATCATGGAATACGGGAACCAGCGTGATCGCGCGCATCCAGGGGCCTCCGGGCCGTGCATGCTACCAGCCGGAGTCTCCCGGTCGGACACGCCTGCCGAGACAGGCCACGCCCAGGGCCCCGGCAGGGCGTCCCGAAGGAAAGGCCTCCTGCGCCATTGGCGTCGAGGCAATACAATCCCGGGCGATGGCCAGCCTTGTCGATCGGTTCTGCCCCAACGTCCACGACGCACCGGTGACGGCAGCGGCATTCGACCCGTGGAGCGGCACCCAGGCAACTGCCGATGCCAGCGGGCTGGTGGCTGTGCAACGTTCCGGAGAAAGCGCACCGGGGCTCCTTTTCGAAGTCGGCGCGACCGTGACGGGCGCGCTTGCCGTCATCCGAGGCGGCTCTCACATCGTCGTCGGCACGGACGATGGAACGGTCGCCGTGTACCGGACGGACGACGGCGGGTGCGAATGGATTGACCAGCGGGAGGGCGCGCGGGGCCGCGTGCGCGCCATGCGCGGCGTCGCGCTGAACCCCGAGTGCTCGGCGGTTGCTGCCATCGCCAAGGACGGCCTGCTCCGACATTGGGACCTCGTTCGGGGAGAGCGGAACGCGTGGCGCGGATTCTCGGGGAGCAGCGTCGAGTTCGATCCGCGTGGCGAGCGCCTGCTCACCCTGAATTCCGACGGACAGGTGCAGCTGTTCGACATGCTGCAGCTCCGCGCCATCGCCATGGACCGGCTGCAGACGCCTGCGCAATTCGCCCGTTTCACCCTTGATGGAACCCTCGTCGTCGCCGCAGGGCAGGCCGGCGTCTCCCTGCTGCGCGTCGCCGACGGCGCAATGGTCGGCAGCTTCGCCACGCGAGGCGGAAGCGGCATCGTCAACCTCGTGCTGTCGCCCGACGGCAGCCACGTCGCGGCCATCACGCAGCGCTCCGCGCACCTCTTCAGTCTTCCCGATCTCCAGCCTGTGCAGTCCTCCAAACACGGTGCACCGTCCGCGGCAGGCGCGGCGGTGTGGACCCAGGCGGGCCTCCGGGTCGGCGGCTCAGATGGCCTCCTGCACAGCGGCGGTTCCGGGTCTGCTGGTCCAGTTGATGCCGTCGGGGGATTTGGCCGCTACCGGCTGGCCGCCCATGGCCGCCGGATCGCCTGCTGGAAAGGTGAGCAGCGCATCATGGAGTTCGAAGCGTCCGCGCGCCCGCGAGAGGTCCATGTGGACCGCGACGGCCGCCTCGTCGTCTCGGTCCCTCGGCAAGGCGCCCTCGAGGTGTTCAGTTTTGCGACCGGGAAGCGGGTGTTCGACGGCGGACCGCAGACGAGCGGTGCGAGCGAGGTCGCGGTGGGGGGAACCGTCATCGCCGCGCGATTGGCCGCGGGCGGATGCAGATGGTGGGACCTCGCGAACAACAGTGCATTCGAGTTGAAGTGGCCCCAGGCCCTGGCCCTGTCCCATGGTGGAACCTGGCTGGGCGTCGTCACACCACGCGGCGCCGTGAAGGTCCTCGACCCGGCGACCGGCAGCGAGGCCCTCCCCTCCCCGCTCCCTCTCGCGGAGGTTCCC
>JAYYRS010000335.1:0-3299 GCA_036126975.1 Myxococcota bacterium | reverse complement strand
CGGCGCACGAGATCCAGCGAGCGTGCCGTGGTCACATGGGTGAGATGCACGGATGCCCGGGTCAGGCGGGCCAGGCCGACCAGCCTCGTGACGCCGAGCTCCTCTGCGAGCGCCGGAATGCCGCGCAGGCCCACGCGCAGGCTCACGGCACCCTCGTGCATTACGCCCTCACGCTCCAGCGCGGGTTCCCCCGGTCGCAAGAGGACCGGCACGCCGAATGGGCGGGCATAGTCGAGGGCGCGCCGGAGCACGCCGGCGTCCTCCACCGGGACACCTGCATCGGCGAGCGCCGGAACGCCGGCCTCCACCATGAGGCCGATCTCCGCGAGGTCCTCGCCCTGGAGGCCCACCGTGATGGCGCCTGCGGGCAGCACCCGTGCTCCGCCAACCTGGCTGCCCCGCCACAGGACATCGCGAACCAGCGCGGGATTGTCCACCACCGGCTGCGTGTCCGGCATCGTCAACACGGTACTGAAACCGCCCGCTGCAGCCGCTGCGGCGCCCCCCGCGAGCGTCTCTCGTGCCGGGTCACCGGGGTCGCACAGGTGTGCGCAGAGGTCGACGAGTCCCGGGACCACGACCGCACCGCGGCAGTCGAACCGCTCGGGGTCCATGCCGTCCGGGATGACACCCTGCCCGATGGCCTGCACCCGCCCATCCACCACGAGCACATCCGCCCGCTGGTCGAACCCGCCCTCCGGACAGCACACGCGTCCGCCTTCAAGCAGCAGCATCTCCGCCTCCCGCGCCGTCATCGCCATCGAGCAGCAGGTACAACATCGCCATCCGGACGGCAAGACCATTGGTCACCTGCTCGAGAATGACGCTTCGGTCACCATCCGCCACCTCCGGAGCCATCTCGACTCCCCGGTTGATGGGGCCAGGATGCATCACGACGACCTCGGGCCGCGCCCGGGCCATCCGTCGGGCATCCAGACCGTAGAACGCAGCATATTCTCGAACGCTCGAAATCATCGCGCGCCCGAGACGTTCCCGCTGGATGCGAAGCATCATGACGACATCAGCCTCATCGATGACATCGTCGATCCGATGTCGCACCTCTACGCCCAACGCTTCGAGGTCCGGCGGGCACATCGTCCCTGGCCCTGCAGCAAGCACGCGTGCGCCCATCGTCCGCAGGCCAAAGATGTTCGAGCGTGCGACCCGCGAGTGGTAGATGTCCCCCACGATGGCGACGGTCTTGCCCGCGAGTTCGCCGACGTGGTCCCGCATCGTGAGCATGTCAAGCAGCGCCTGGGTCGGGTGCTCGTTGATGCCGTCGCCGGCATTGATCACCGCCCACGGGAAGTTCCGAGCCAGCATGTGGGGAGCCCCCGCTCGGCTGTGGCGGATGATGATGGCATCGGGCTTCATCGCATCGAGGTTCCGCGCAGTGTCCATCAGTGTCTCGCCCTTTCGGGTCGAGCTGCTCGACGCCGCAAACGAGAGCACATCTGCCGAAAGTCGCTTGGCGGCGAGGTCGAAGCTCATCTTGGTCCGCGTCGAATTCTCGAAGAAGGCGGAGACGACGGTCCGACCCCGCAGTGTCGGAACCTTCTTGATGCGACGCGCATTCACGGCCCGGAAGCGTGCCGCGGTGTCGAGAATTCGCGTGATCTCCTCCCGCGAGAGGTCCTTCAGGCCCAGCAGGTCCTTTCGTTTCACGCGCCCTCCCCGGCTCGCAGGAGCTCCACCCCGTCCCCGCCTCCACCACCGAGGTGGACCACGACCTTGTCGGCCCGACGGGTGCTGATGCTTCGGCCCACGAAATCTGCCGCGATCGGGAGTTCCCGGTGTCCCCGGTCGACCAGGACTGCCAGCTTGATCCAACGCGGTCGGCCATAGTCCATGATCTCGTCCATCGCGGCCCGCACGGTCCGGCCGGTGAACAGCACATCATCGACCACGACGATTCCCCGGCCTGTCAGATCCAACGGCAGCCTTGTCTCGCCGAGCACAGGCTTCTCGAGGCCGGTGTACAGGTCATCGCGGTACAGCGTGATGTCGACGTGACCGACCTCCGGGCGGTGCCCTTCCGCTGCAGCGATTCCGTCTGCGAGGCGCTCCGCGAGCGGCAGCCCCCCCGTGATCACACCGACGAGGGAGAACGCTCGAGGGTCCCCTGCCCTCTCGATGATCTCGTGTGCGAGCCTCGCGATGGTGCGCTCGACCTCCCGGGCCGACATCGCTGGTTCCCTCGCCATTGCGCCTCCAGTGGTGCCGCATGGAGCCCGGTCGGGACGCCGTGCCGCGCGTTCATCGGCTTCAGTACAGCATCACCATGCCGCCCTTGTCGCACTCGGCCGTCGTCTCGTAGGTGAGCGTCTTGTAGTAGTTGGTCGGGAAGTAGTAGACGTCGACTTCCCAGGAACATGACACCACGTACAGGTCTCCGGACTCGCCGATGTCGCAGTTGTCCTCGCGGGTGATGTAGTCGATCTCCTTGGCCCGAATCTGCTCGTCGAGCTTCTTCTCCGAGGCGGACTTTGCGGCATTCGCGTACCAGGCGAGCGAGGACGAGGTGACGACTTCCTTCATGTTCATGTAGTCGATCTGGTACGGCACGAAGAGCCAGGCGAAGTAGCCCGCCCCGACGAATGCGAGGAACATCACGAGCCCGATGATGTTGACCTTGCCGCGCCGAGACACCCGGTGTGTGCTGCCACTGAACTGCATGTTCGTTTCCGCCTTTCCCTTGGAGCGGCACTGGAGTCCCCTCCAGTTGCAGAGCCCTGGTCCGCCCCCCATTAATCAGTCGCGCTCATCGCACCATCGCATCCTGGCCAGCGACGCGGTCCGTCCTGCCCCCACAGGACGAAACGGACCCGTCCGACAACGTGATCATCGGGGATCGGTCCCCACTGTCGACTGTCACTGCTGGCGCGGCGGTCATCGCCCAGCACGAACACGGTCCCATCGGGAACGATGACGGGCGGGGCATCGCCGCCAGGCTGGACCGCCACAGATCCATCGCACCACGTCTCCCGCTCGCCATCCCCCTGCACTTGGCCATCGATCAGAAGCCTGGAGCCGCTCAGTTCCACGGTCTGTCCCGGGCCCGCCACCACACGCTTGACCGTCAGCGACCCATCGCCGGGCTGCCGAAACGCGATGACCGCACCGGGCACCCTGCCGGGCGATCCGCTCCGGTCCACCCAGACGATGTCCCCCCGCATCAGGCCCGGCCTCATCGCGGCCGAACCGACCCGGACGGGACTGCCGAAGAGCGCTCGGGCTGACATCGCGGCAGCGCCGAAGACGAGCAGTGTGAGCACGAAACGAACGCCGCCGCCGCGCCC
>JAYYRS010000334.1:0-5227 GCA_036126975.1 Myxococcota bacterium | reverse complement strand
ACCGCAGGTTGCCCAGGGCGTGCTGCTGGGAGCCGGTATGGTGGGCATGGCCGACATCTTCGACGCTGCTGCGGCGGCGGCCGTCCCCCTCGGCAATGGCACGCGCGCGGGGCTCGGGCTGGCCGGAGGTCTGCTTCTCGGTGTCCTCTGCACGCTGGTCACGCTGCCGCTTCTGGTCCCCATTGGTCGCAGGATTGCCACGCTCGCAGGTGATCCACCACGATGGTCCGGCTTCTGGATGGGGCTCGGACTCGGTCTGCCGACCCAGTACCTCGCGACCGTCGCGCTCGGCGGGGATCTCGGTGTCCGGCATGCCGCCGTCGCCCTGCTCGCTCCGGTCGCGGCCGGCGCCGTGGCCCTCGCGACCCCCGAGGGCCGAGGGCGCGTATTCGCGGTCATGCTTGGGCTGGCGCCCCTCATCGTGCTGGTCGAACACGGTCGTCGCACCGTTCCGACCGACGGATTCCCGGAGGCCGACAGTCCCGACGTCCTTCTCATCAGCGTGGAGGGCCTGCGGGGAGGCGCGTGGCCGACGCCCGCTCCGCGTCTCGAGACCCTGGATGCGCTCTCTGCGCGGGGCGTGCGCTTCGAGCGCGCCATCACCCCCGCACCCGCAGTCGCGCCTGCCCTCGACGCACTCCTCGCGGCACGCCGGTCTTGGGAGACACACCCGGGAGGACCGAGGCTCGCCCCATCCCTGCGCGCGGCAGGCTGGAACACAGCCGCATTCTCCGGTCGCCGTGATGCGCTCGCGCCGCACACTGCCGGGTTCGAACTTGCGACCGCGGGCGCACCCATCCGGTCCGCGATCTCCGGCACCCTGCTGCGTCGGGTCCTCGACGCGGCCGGACTCGCCCCGCCCGAGCGCCGTGCGGATCGCGTCGTCGTCGATGACGCGCTGGCATGGCTTGCAACCGCACGCCGCGATCCGCATCGACCGGCCTTCGTCTGGGTCCATCTCGCTGGACCGGCAGCACCCGCAGTGCCGACGCCACCGTGGGACACGGCCTACGCCACGGGCGACCCCTGGGACCCGGGGATGCCGCCGCTCGTCGAGGCCCTCGCGCTGCCCGCAGACGTCGCCGCCAGCGTGGGAGATCGGACGGATCCCGGCTGGTTGCTGGGCCAACACGCCGGCGCGATCAGCGCCGCCGACGCGGAGATCGACCGACTGCTCGCGCCATCATCCGGCAGAAGCGACCGGCCCCTCGTGGTCGCCGTGGCCGGCACCCACGGCACCGCACTCGGCGATGGTGGGATCTGGTACGACGCCGAGCCGTCGCCGACACCTGCGACCGCCCAGGTCGCGCTCATCCTCTACGCACCCGGCCGTCTGCCCGCCGGCACCCGTTCGGATGAGGCCGTCAGCATTGCCGACCTGCCTGCCACGCTCCTCGAGCTTGCTGGCGCGGCGTCGGATGCAGATGGCGCGGATGCATCGCTCGTCCCCACTGCCTTCGGCCGCCGCGGACGCGGCTGGGTCGCCACACGCGGACTCCAAGGAGACAGCGCGACATTGTTCGGCCGATGGTGGCGTTGGTCCTCAGCGGATGGTTTGCTGCATCGACGCGCTGGCGCCGGTCCGGTCGGAGACGGCGATCCGGGGCTCGCAGCGCCCGCGTCCGCGGTCGCCGCAGGCCAGGATCCAGGCCCTGCCGATCCGGCCCTCCGCGACCTCGCAGCGCCCTGAGTGGCTCAGCGGCCGAGCCCCACCGGACCATCGATCACACCGGGCGATGGCCCGCGCCGGACCTCTTCCGGGTCGGCTCCCCTGACGAGTGCTGCCAGCTGGCCCGGCGTCCACAACCCCATGACGGTCGCAGCAAGGAAGCGCTGCCTGGCTGGACCCGAGAGGTCCAGCGCCTGCATGAACAGCGACCTCGAGGGTGCATAGACCGAGATGTAGGATCGGTACAGCGGATTCCGGGCACGGTCGCGGAGGCCCGACCGCAGACCAAGCGGCCCGGCGAGTGGCAGGTCTCGTTCGAGCGCCCGGCAGACCACGTCGATCGGCGCGCCCGCCTCCAGGTCCATCCATGCATCGTTGATCCGCGCTCCCCGGTACGCGCGGTAGCGTTCGAGCAAACGCAGATCCCCGGGGATCTCATGATCCTCGAGAAGCAGGTGCAGCATCGTCTGCGCCAGTCCCTCCATCTGGAAGGCCTCGCACGAATGCACCGCCAGGTTCAGTGCTGCCGGGTCAAGCCGTCCCGCCTCTGCCGCTCCCCGCAACCCGGCCACATGGCACGCATGCCCCGCGATCTCGTGCGCCGCCAAGGCAAGATGCGCGGTTCGCTGGTACTCGATGCGCGGATGGGTATTGACCTGGAGGGTCACCCCTGACTCGACGGAACCATCAATCCAGTTGGACCAGTAGGCGTCCGTCTCGACCACCTTGACCGCAAAAACCGGCTTGGCCAGCCCGGGAAGCCGGCCGCGCAACCGGGCGACGAGGTGGGAGGCAGCCTGCCGCAGGTCTGCTTCGAACCCCCCGAGATCGGGCCGTCCGAACTCCGCCCGCCAGGCTGCGCGGCCCTCTTGCGCCCACGGCACACCCCGCTCCTCGAACGCCGCCGCGAGGGAACGGGCCTCTGCCTCCATGGCGTCCGGATCGGGCCGGATCGGGAACATCCCCATGGTGGCGCCCAGATACGCCCCCGCATCGGCCCGTTCCCCAAGCAGTGCGCGCAGATACGCCTCAGCGCCCTCCAGCTTCGCTGCAAGGAACACGGGGTTCCAGAGACCCTGTTCGTCCGCAACGCGCTCACGCAGAACCATCAGGTCCTGCAGGGCTGCCCATCGGTCGGGATACGGCCTTGGCTGACCGTGCAGCGCTCGCGGAGCCATGTCGAAATCGACGACGAGGCCGCCCGCGCTGCCACGGCTCTTCTCCAGGGCATGCCAGCGCTGGAAGAAGGTGGAGAGTTCGGCCTGCAGCATGCACACCCCCTGCCAGGGTTGTACCCCAGGTCGCGCGTTACCGGAGCGTGGGAGGGTCCATGGACCGCACACCCATCGGCACGCAGGAGCGACCGCTCCATGTGGCCATCGTCGGTACCGGGCCAGCGGGCTTCTACACCGCCCAGACGCTGCTCCGGGCCAGGGAACTGCATGTCCGGGTCGACCTGATTGATCGCCTGCCGACGCCATTTGGCCTCGTCCGCGCAGGAGTGGCGCCCGACCACCAGGGGATCAAGCGGGTTTCCCGCCAGTTCGCACGGGTGGCGTCCGACCAACGGGTGCGGTTCTTCGGCAATGTGGAGGTCGGTCGCGACGTATCCGTCGAAGAGCTGCGCGAACGGTACGACGCACTTGTCATCGCCACGGGTGCATCTGCCGGACGGACGCTCGGCGTGCCCGGAGAAGACATCGCTGGCGTCACGACGGCCGCGGATTTCGTGTTCTGGTACAACGGGCATCCGGACCACTCCGCCCGCGACTACGACCTTGCGCATGTCCGTCGCGCGGTCGTCATCGGAAATGGCAACGTCGCCTTGGACGTTGCACGGGTTCTCACCCTGCCTGCCCCGACGCTGCAGGGCACGGACATCGCAGACCCCGCGCTTGCGCGGCTGGTCGATCGTGGATTCGACGAGATCCATGTGCTCGGGCGGCGCGGACCCGCGCAGGCCTCCTTCACCCCGCCGGAGATTCGCGAACTGGGCAACCACGCCGGGATCGCACTCCACATCGACCCGGCGGATCTCGAACTCGACCCGGCCAGCCGCGCACTGCACGACCGCGCGGGAACGCCGCCGAGGTCCGAGAAGCTCCTGCGCGCATTGAAGGCGGTCCCGCAAGCCCATCCGGATGCGGACCGGGCGATCCACCTGCGCTTCCGGATCGGCGTCCAGGCGTTTCTCGCAGACGACGCGGGGCGACTCCGGGCAGTGCGGCTCGTCCACAACGAGCTGGTCGAAGAGGATGGTCAACTGCTGGCGCAGCCGGTGAGCGAGTCCTGGGAGGAGCCCTGCCAGCTCGCAGTCACGGCCGTCGGCTATCGGGGTGTACCCCTCGCGGGGCTTCCATTTGATGACGCCAGGGGAATCGTGCCCAGCCTCGACGGCCGCGTGCTGGAACCGGGCGGGCAGCGGTGTCTCTCGGGCCTGTACGTGACCGGATGGGCCCGACGCGGCGCGCGTGGTGTCGTGGGCACCAACAAGCCGGATGGCGCCGGTGTCGCATCCGCGATCCTAGATGACCTGGCCGGGAAGCCCTCGACCACCGAACCACGTGACGACCTTTCCGTGCTTCTCGCGGACCGTTCCGTCAGGGTCGTCGACTGGGCCTCGTGGATGCGCATCGATGCCCAGGAGACCGCGAGTGGCGTCGCAGCGGGCAGACCCCGCGTCAAGCGAACCAGCTGGGCTGCCCTCCTCGAGGCAGCAGGCGCGCCGGACCGCGCGACGCAGGCGGATGTCAGCGCGACGCCGAGAGACTGAATACGGGGCTCCCGGCCCGCGAAGACCCGGCCCCGGCGAATCGCAACTCGGAGGTTTCATGCGGACGCTCACGGCACCGCTCACCCTGCTCCCACTGGCGCTCGGGCTCATCGCCTGCAGCGACTACGACCTGCATCGTCCCGACAAGGAAGAGGCAGAGGGCGAGCCCGATCCGGATCCCGAGCCTGGGCCGGACCCCGACATCGCCTACAGCCCCGAGAGCCTCGACTTCGGCGGTCTGCCGAAGGACTGCTTCACGGACTGGCAGGAGATCACCGTCACCAATGAAGGAGAAGGCACCCTCGAGGTCACGGATGCGGCCTTCTCGGGCGACGGTCGCAGTGCCTTTGTCATCGACGCCGATACCCCCTTCAACCTGGAATACGGCGAGACCCGAACCATCCGCGTCCGGTTCAAGCCAGGGGCCTGGACCGACTACAGCGTAGACGTCGACATCCATTCGAACGACCCGGACGAGGCCGTCACCGGCCCGACGGCGAGCGGCTTCGGTGCCGAGGACGCCGTCTACGAAGAGTCCTTCGTGCAGAACACCTTCGAGAGCGTGGACGTGCTCTGGGTGGTCGACAACTCCGGATCCATGTCCGACGACCTGCAGACCGTGAGCCAGAACTTCGCCAGCTTCATCCAGGTCTTCATCGACCTGGGTCTGGACTACCAGATGGGGGTCATCACGACGGACATGGACGACCCGGGATTCTCGGGCCGGCTCGTCGGGCCCTACATCACGCCGGCGACCGCCGACCCCGTGGCCACCTTCGTCGACC
>JAYYRS010000333.1:0-4797 GCA_036126975.1 Myxococcota bacterium | reverse complement strand
GTCGAAGCTCTCTCCAGTGATGTTGAGATTGTCGGTGTTGAGGACACCATGAACGAATCCAGCCGCCAGCCAACCGCCGAGGGTCTCTGCGGTCGCCCGCCGGACTGCCCCGAGCAGCGCCGCAGGCCGGTCCGGTTCGTCCGCCAGTCCGGGATGAAGTTCGGTCACGCACCATTCCACCAGCCGGTCCATGGTCGACGCGTCCCGGAAGTAGGCGAGACGCTGGAAGCTCCCGAAGCGGACACTGCTGTGCTGCACACGAACCATGGCGGCCGCCCGGGTCGGGCTCGGCTCGTCGTGCCGCTGCAGCGACTCGCCGGTCTCGACAACGCTGAGGATTCGGCACGTCGACACACCGAGAGACTGCAGCATCTCCGCGGCGAGGACTTCGCGCACGGCTCCCTGGAGGGTCAGCCTCCCGTCACCACCGCGCGACCACGGCGTCGTCCCCGTTCCTTTCGTGGTCAGGTCCAGTAGCCGACCGGTACCGGACTCCTCGAGCTGGGCGAAGAGGAAGCCGCGACCGTCTCCAAGGTCGGGGTTGTAATGCTGGAACTGATGGCCGTGGTAGCGCAGGGCGAGCGGATGCTTGAGATTGCCGGGGAGCGGCTCGAACCTGCCGAAGGCATCCAGCCACTCCTCGTCATCGAGCCCGGCCAGGCCCAGCGTCCCGGCTGCGGAATCGTTCCGGAATCGAAGCGCGTGGGATGGGAAACGCGCCGCTCGCACGACGTCACAGAGGTTGTCTCCGACAGCGCTCGGGTAGCGGGGATCCGGCCGGTAGTGGGCGTCGACGGGCATGACACGCCCTATCGCCATGACCCAGCCAGGGCTTCCGGAGAAACTCAGCCTGCGTCGGGACCGCCCGTGTGGCCACGGTCGTTCGCGGAACCATCGGCATCGTCCCAGTCCGTCCGCCCCGGGGGCCCTTCTCCGTCCGGAGGCCCACTGTCGACAGCCGGCGAGCCGGGTTGCAACGACAGGTCATCATCCGACGGCGTGGCATTCGCCGTGAAGAACGACAGCATCGGATTCTCGATGAGGTTCTCTCCTCCGTCTTCCCCTGTGCCGAGCATGAAATCCGGTGCAGCCACGGTTCCGGCGCTGATGTTCCAGGCGAACCACGCTCCGGAGCCATCCCGGGCCGACATGCCCGCCGTGCCCTCCACCCCGTAGGCGATGTTCGACCAGGCAAGCAGGCCGGAGGCCTCGGCCGCGTCCACATCAATGGCCCCGGCACCCGCGGTCGCCCGACCGCCTGTGAAGGTGTTGTTCCGCACCACGGCCGCCACGGCGTCGCCAGTCACCGCGAGACCCGCACCCAAACCCGCTGTGACGTTGTCCTGGAAGGTGGAGTTCGCGATGTCGGTCCCGGAATCCGTGGTTCCATCCAGCCAGACGCCGCCCCCCGCGCCGCCGGCTTCATTCGACCAGATGTCCACCCGCTGGAGGACCAGCCGCGCATCCCCAGATGCCGCGATGCCGCCACCACCTCCGTTCGAGGCGTTCTCGGAGATGCGCCCATCGCGCAGCGTGAAAGCACCTCCATTCAGCCGCACCGCACCCCCGACATCCGCGACGCTGGCCTCGAGGTCGGACCGCACGAGGTCGACGACCGCGCCGCCTTCCATGTAGATCGCCCCTCCTTGCCCCTGCGCCATGTTGCCCGAGAATTCAACGTCCTCGCCGTAGACCTCCCCCCAGTCACCGACCCACATCGCCCCGCCTCCTCCCGTGGCGGAGTTCTCGAGGAACGTCACGCGCTCCAGCCGGACGATTCCGTCATCGACCTTCAGGGCTCCCCCGTTGCCGCCGGTTGCACCGTCCCGAAGCAGCAGATCAGCCAACTCCAATACGCTGCCGGAATCGACACGGAAGGCCCGGTACCCCGTACCCGCTGGCGGACTGATCCGGACCTCGTCCGGATCGGCACCCGCCCCTTCAATGCGCACGAAACCATCGTCCCAGGTTCGGGAGATCTCGTAGATGCCGGGCAATACGATCACCGTCCGACAGACCGCGTCCAGGTCATTCAGCGCGTCGAAGAGGTTGTTGTAGGGGTCCGCGGGCGTGCCGACGCCCCCATCCGGTGCGTACGCATCGACGAACACCTCATAGGCCGCAGGGTCGGTGTCATCGCAGTCGCCTGCGCCCTCGCAGAAACCGCGACCATCGCCATCCCCATCGATGTCGTCGGTCTCGCCATTGCAATCGTTGTCGATCTCGTCGCAGACCTCTTCGCCCGACGGGTAGGCGAGGGGCTCGGTGTCATCGCAGTCTCCGGAGCAGAGGTTCCACCCGTCCCCATCCTCGTCAAGGTAGTCCTGTTCGACTCCGTCGCAGTCCGTATCCTTCTGATCGCAGATCTCTGGCAGGCCCGGCCGCACATTCCGATCTTCGTCATCACAATCGCCCGCGCACACCCGGACGCCGTCGCCATCGAAGTCGGCCTCCGAGGCGTCGATGGTGCCATCACAGTCATTGTCCTCCCCATCGCATCGCTCATCCGCACCCGGGAAGGTCAGGCGGTTGCCATCATCACAGTCCCCCTCCGCGGGCGAAAAGCCGTCCGCGTCGAAGTCGTCCGTCGAAAGGGCTGCGCCACCCAGGAGCGGAATGTCGACCCGATCCCCGGCCGCGTCATCCGTGCGGACCCGCAATGCGCCATCGACGAGACCGAGCTCCGTTGGCGTGAAGCGGACCGTGATCTCCGCGGCATCGCCCGGTGCCAATGGTCCCACCCCGGACTTTTCGACCGTCCACAGCAGACTGCTTCCAGAGACGATGGTCGCGGACAGCAGGTTCAGCTCCCCTCCTCCCACATTCGTCGCAACGATGGTCTCGTACGCGGTCGCCCCGACGGGTACATCACCAAACCGCACGCTGTCCGTGGAGAGCGCGAGGGACCCGGCTCCGGTTCTCTCGCCGGCACAAGCGACAAGCATTGCGGCCACGGGAAACAGGCGCATGGCGACCTCAGATGGGGGGTGCACGGAGAATAGCCCGTGCCAAAGCAAGAAGGCCGGTTCCGTTGGGGAACCGGCCGACCCTGACTGCGCCAGGGCGCCTAGAAGTCTTCGTCGAAGGCCACGTCCCCTTCAACGGCGACCTGGTACGAACTGACCCGACGCTCGAAGAAGTTGGTGAGCTCCTGCACATCCTGGAGGTCCATGAACGGGAAGGGGTTCTCGGAGTTGTAGACCTTGGGCAGTCCCAGGTCCGTGAACCGGCAGTCGGCGACGAACTCCAGGTAGGTTCGCATGTCCTTGTAGCTCAGGCCGGGCACACCCTGGCCGAGGAGATCTCCGGCGAAGGTCAGCTCGCAATCGATCGCCTCTGCCAGCATCTCCCTCACCTGCTCCTCCAGACGGGCGTCCCACAGTTCGGGCTGCTCCTGTCGGACCGTCTTCACCACCTCGAGGGCGAACTGCATGTGCATGGACTCATCCCGGAACACCCAGTTGGTGCCCGTCGCGAGACCATCCAGCAGGCCCTTGGACCGCAGGAAGTAGACATAGGCGAAGGCTGCAAAGAAGAACAGTCCCTCGATGCAACACGAGAAGCAGATCAGATTGAGCAGGAACTGCCGCCGCTGCTCGAGGGTATCGGCCTTCTCCAGGCTGTAGACCGCGTCAATCCACTTGAACGTGAAGTCGGCCTTCTTCTTGATGGAAGGGATGTTGTGGATGGCAGCGAAGGCCTTCTCCCGCTCCGCGATGTCGGGGATGTAGGTATCGAGCAGGGTCAGGTAGAACTGGACGTGGAGCGCCTCCTCGTAGAGCTGCCTCGACAGGTACATCCGCGCCTCGGGCGCGTTGATGTGCTTGTAGAGGTTCAGGACCAGGTTGTTCGCAACGATGCTGTCGCCCGTCGCAAAGAAGGCAACGAGCCGATTGATCAGGTGCCGTTCGCTCGGCATCAGCTTCGTGTTCAGGTCCTCGGTGTCCCTCGAGAAATCGACTTCCTCGACGGTCCAGGTGTTCTTGATGGCGTCGCGGTACATGTCGTAGAAGTGCGGGTACCGCATGGGCCGCAGGGTCAGGTTCATTCCAGGATCGAGCAGCATCGGGCTCTCTTTGGCGGGGCCACCGGCACGCAACCTCTCGCGACCGCTGGCAGATTCGGAATCAGGGCGCCTGCTGAACCGGTCATCCAACGGCCAGCGCGAGCGCCTGTTCGAGGGTGGGGAGGTGGGCAAGATGCCCGGGGAAGGGGTGGATGGAGGGGTCCACCCCGCGGGAGGCGACGGCGGAGCCACCGGGCAGGCTCCGCTGTCGTTTCGGCAGGGAGAGACTGCAGGAATGTCCTGCAGCCTCGACCCACCGGTCTACTGGCACGCCTCGCAGTACTCTGGGTTCTCCAGGGAACAGGCGAGGGCTTCGGCTTCGGTGTAGGTCTTTCCGGCGCTTGTCGTGGTCTGCTTGATGCGGGTTGCAGGACGAGAACGTAGGTAGTAGCTCGTTTTCAGCCCCTTCTTCCAGACATAGGCATACATACTGGAGAGCTTGCCGATGGTCGGTGTCGCCATGAAGAGGTTCAGCGAAGCACTCTGATCGATGTAGGCCGACCGGTCCGCAGCCATGTCGACGAGGGCGCGCTGTGGCAGCTCCCACGCCGTCCGGTAGAGCGTACGGATCTCTTCCGGCAGCTCCCCGATGTGCTGGATCGAACCCTGCCCGGCCTTGATGAGGTCCCGGATGCGGCTGTTCCAGAGACCGAGCTTCTTCAAATCGGCCACGAGATACTGGTTGATCTGCAGGAACTCTCCGGACAGCGTCTCGCGCTTGAACAGGTTGG
>JAYYRS010000332.1:0-8283 GCA_036126975.1 Myxococcota bacterium | reverse complement strand
TCCGGAAGCTCACCGACCTCGACGAACGGCCGTCCGACCTGCAGGTGACGGTCGACGCTGCTGGGAGCGTTCTCCTGCTCGTCGCGCTGCAGGATGCCATCGACGTCTACACGGTCCGGCCCACGCCGCCGGGAGAGCCTGGGCTTCCGGTGCCGGGCCGGCGGGTCGCCGTGGCGGCGGACGGAGAGGCGTTCGTCGGAGGCGTGTTTGGAAATCTGCCTGAAGCCGAAGGTCGCAAGGGTGGACTCGCGGTCCTGGTGGCCGGTTGGAGCGCGGCGGGCCTCCAGCCGCGCTGGGTCGGTCTGCGGGGAGGGACCCTGACGGACCTGCCGTCGCTGCCGTGGTCAGAGAGTGACCGATTGCTTGCGCTGCTGCCGGACGGCCTGCGCGCTCCGGGGGTCGTGGTGCGGGTCGACGGTGGCGCGCCGGTCTATCGCTCCGGGAGCAGCATGGTGGGTCTTCCCGGGGGAAGCGGGGGCGACTGGGGCCTCTGGCGCAACCGGGATGGGAGGGCGGTGCTCCGGCGCGTTCATGCTGGTGGACCGGTCTCGGCCACGGAACTGTAGCCAACAGGCCCGCCGCAGCGGCTGGACCCACGACAGGCAGCGGGCAGGGACGCCGTGGGGGTCAGCATGATGGAGCGACCCGAAAGCAGTGGACCCTGGACAGGGTCCAGGGTCCAGTGTCAGCCGAGAGTCGGGTGAAGTCGGATCAATCGCAGCAGAGGAAGTCGCCGTCGTCGCTGTCGCAGATGTCGTCCCGATCCTGCTGCACGTCACGGCAGATTGCGGGGTCGTCGGGTTCGGTTCCACACATCTCGGGGTTGAGGCAGCAGAAGGTCGTCATGCGCGAGTTGCAGTAGGCCAGCTCCATCTTGGTGGAACAGGCGACCGTGGACGGGCTGTAGGAGTCGTTCTCGACCTCCTGCTCGGTCGGGGCGACCAGCGCCTCGCCGAGGATGGCGCACTCGTCCTGGACCTGCTCGCAGTCACCCTCGAGCACGAAGGCAGCGAAGGAGAGGGCACCATCGTCGATCGGCACCGAGTAGGCCTCGAGAACGACCGTGTATTCCACGTCTTCTCGCTCGGCCGTGCTGAAGGTGCACCATTCGGGGGCGCCGCGACCGGCCTGGGCGGTGTTGAAGGAGGCGTCCGCGATGCCGGAGCCGCCGCGGAGGCACAGTCCGTACTCCAGTTCGACCTGCCGCCCCTTGGAGTCGGTGTAGAAACCCTTGAAGTCCCCGATCTCGATGCCGGGGGAGCCCGTGTAGTAGGAACTCAGCCCGGCGTAGACGTCAATGTCGCCATCGTCGAGCAGGTTGTCCCGGTACCGCTTCTCGAAGTCCGGATCCTCGCCGTCCTCGTTGAGGTCCGGGCGGCCCACAAAGGAGCTCCAGAACACGGTCTCGGGATCGGACATGATGCAGACGTCATCTCCGGTGCCCTTGAACGTGAAGGTGGCGCCTCCGCGGTATTCGCCGTAGGTCGACGAGACCTGTCCGAAGTAGCAGCGGGGCCGCCCCTCGTCGTCTTCTTCGGCGCACCAGTCGTACAGGTTGCCCGACTCCCGGAGCTCGTCGAACTCCTCGTCCGTCAGGACCTGCATCTCGCCGATGTCGATGGTGGTCGGCACGTGGCTTGCGGCCCCCGCGAACACGTCCGTGTTGCCGCGGTCGCAGCTTACGAGGCCGGCCGTGATGGCCAGCGCGCCGAGTGTCAGTGCAGTCTCAGTCCGCATTCTCGAACCCCAGGGTCAGCACGAACTCTTCGTCGGGATTGTTGATGACGGCGCCCTCATCGGCGATGTAGTCGCCGTCTTCGATGTACTGCGCGGGGTAGCCGAGCAGGTTCTGGAAGCTCGCGCCCGTCGTGAAGTCATTGTCCAGCTCGTAGTAGAACGTGCCGGTGCCGAGGTTCTCGTTGCAGGTTCCGAACCCGAAGTTGAACGATGGCTTGTCCATCCAACCCCACACCGCGACACCCTTCCGGTAGTCCGTGTGCAGGATCTCGACCTCGGCTTCCCAGGCGTCGCCCACATCGACGAAGTCAAGGTCGTCACCGGAGATGAAGGGCAGCTCGTAATCGCCCGTCCGGTACAGGACCTCGTAGCACCGCTCCCGGAACTCGAGGCCGCTGGTGACCTCGTTGCCCTGGTTGTTGAGGATGGGCTGCCGAATCTGGTTGGAGAAGAAGTCGAGGATGTCCTCGTAGTCCTTGAAGCGGCCGGTCACGACCTGGCACTTGATGGCTTCGTAGCAGGCCCAGTCGAATCGCCCGGCGGTCGTCCCGCCGTAGGGGTACGTGTTGATGCCGGCTTCGGTGATCGGACCGATCTCGGGATGCACGTAGTCTTCGAGGTTCGGGTCGAGTCCCGAGAAGACGCCGATGTACACGGGACCAATGGCCCGGGGGTCGTCGATCTCCCAGGTGTCTTCGCCGTCCGCCATGGTGACCTGCGAGGCCTCCTTGGGGAGACGGACCGTGCCGGTGAGGTCCACATGCGTGATCCCCTGCTCCTGGTAGCAACCAGCGAGGGCGAGTGCAGTGGCGATGGTCAGATGGGGGTGTCGCATCATCAGAACTCGTAGCGGGCGCCGAGCTGCACGCGCAGCGGATCGGTGCGGGAATTGATGATCCAGCGGTTGTCCGCGGAGACTGCCGCGAACTCGCCCTGGCGGCTGTTGATGGCGTTGAAGACCTGGAGGTCGGCCTGCAGCGCGCCCTTCCGGACGGGAATGTCCTGGCGGATGAGGAAGCCGAGGTCCACGTAGCCTTCGGTCCGGGCGTAGGTTCCCAGGGTGTCGAGGAGGTAGGACCCACCAAGACCGCCGGACGAGAGGCTGGAGTAGAAACGGGACATGGGGTACCCGCTCTCGTAGATCACGGAGGTGCCGAGCTGGGTGGTCCACGGATCGTCCGGGATGTCCCAGAAGGCGCCGAACTTGACGGAGTGCCGGATGTCGGTCGCGGCCAGGAGGCCGTTCACGTAGTACTCCACCTGGGTCGGCACGACCATGAAGCCAGCGGGAGTGCCCTGGGCCGAGCCGCGGCTGATGGTGTACGAGTACGAGCCCTGGGCCTGCCAGCGGTCGCTGAAGGCCTTCCGCATCTCGAGGTCCGTGCGGTAGTAGTCCCGGCGGGCGATGCTGGGGGTGCGGAGCCGGTACAGCGGCGTGATCGTGCCGTCGGCGTAGCCGATCACGTTGTAGCCATCCTGGTCCCAGATGGTGTTCAGCTCGTCGAAGGCGTAGAGGTTCCGGGTGTACTTGCCGTTGAAGTACGCCGCGACCGCGAGGTCGGGGATGACCTCACGCTCGGCGCCGACCACGAACGCATCGGCCTTCGGCATCGTCAGGTTGTCGCCGACGGTGTTGAGGTTCTCGATCGGGTTGAACGAGTAGTTGTTGGACCGATCGGAGGTGGACTCGCCGAAGAACTCGCCGAGGTAGAGCTTCGAGCCGAACCCGGACTGGCTGATGTAGTCGGCCACACCGAGCCGCCCGCCGTCGAAGAATCGGCCGAAGCTCGCCGTCACCTTCGTCTTCGCGTCGCCCCATGGGTCCCAGATCACGCTCATCCGGGGGCCGAGCAGGTGCGTGTTGAGGATGGGCGTACCGATGTCGTTGCGCGTGACCTGTCGGTCGTACCGCGCGCCGTATCGGATGGTGAGGTTGTCGACCGGCTTGTAGACGTCCTGGATGAACAGTCCGAGCGTCTCCGCCGAGGTGACGTAGTTGATGGGGGAGGAGAACTCGACCCAGAAATAGTTGGCGTACGTGTCGGGGTTGTACGCCAGCTGGTTGAGGTCGCTGAAGAACATGTTGCCGGCGTAGCCGAACGTCTTGTCCCAGATGAGCAGGCTGCCGTCGACTCCAGCCTTGATGTCGTGGGTGCCTGCGGCCTCGACCTGGAGGAGGCTGAACTTGCTCTGGAGGTTGAGACGCCACCGGTCGTCGTAGTCGAAGATCGGGTAGTTATCGAGGTCTCGCGCGAAGTTCTGGCCGAGGCGGGCTGGCGTGTCGAGGTCGATGGAGTTCTCGTACTCGGTCTCATCACACGGGTTGTAGAGCAGGTCGCTGTTGTGGGTACAGGGAACCTGGTACCGCTCGATGAAGCTCTTCTGGACCGTCGCCTTCGTCTCGAGGAACGACTCCGGTGAGGCATACCAGTCCCACTGCAGACTGACGACGTAGCCGCCCTGCGCCTGCCGGCCCTGGGCCTGGGGCGTCACGAAGCGGTCGAAGTAGTAGACGTTGTCGATCGTCGACGGGTCGGTCTGGGTGAGGATCGTGAACCGATGGCTGCTGTTGGGCGACACGGTCAGCTTCGTGAAAACGAAGTGGCCATCGAAGTCGCGCGGGGTCTTGACACCCGCAGTGGCGATGAGGGTGCGGCGGAGGGAATAGGTCGCGATGAACCACGCCTTGTCCCGGATCACGGGTCCCGACACCTTGATCGAGACCTCGTAGGACTCGTAGGTGTTGTCGAAGTCCGTCGGCGCGAGCTGCAGACCGTCGGCAGCGAAACGCTCGTCGAGGTCTGGAGACCAGCGGCCGTTCGTAACGTAGATCCCCGTGAGGACCTCGAATACGTTGGTGCCGGTCTCGGTGACGACGTTGATGGCCGCGCCCAGCGCGCCGTACTCGGGGTCGAAGGCGCTGGTGAGGACCTCGATCTGCTCGATCGCGTCGAAGTTGAAGTTGACGGAGAAGGTGCCGGTGACAGGGTCCGTGATGTTCACGCCGTCGAGGAGGTACTGGTTCTCGTTGCTCGACGAGCCACCCACGTTCGGATTCGAGCCGCCGGTCACGCCCGCGGCGAGCTGGACGGCCGACTGGTAGGACCGCCCCGCCGGGATCCGTTCGAGGAAGTCCTTGGTCAGGACGGACCCCCGGTTTCCGGACTCGGTGTCGATCACCGGCGCCGTGTCTTCGACGACGATCTCCATGCCGCCGGCGTCCATCTGCATTTCGATGTTGATGGTCGCCGTCCGCCCGATGTTGACGGGCACGCTGGTGTTCCGGTAGGTCGCGAAACCGGCCATCTCGGCCTTGACTTCGTAGGTGCCGGGGGGCAGCTCGACGAAACGGAAGCGGCCTTCCCCATCGGTCTCGGACTGCCGGACGCCCATCAGGTTGTCTGAACTGATCGTGATCAGCACGCCGGGGATCGGCAGACCGCCTTCGTCGACGGTGCTGCCCTTGATGGCGCCCTTGGTGACCGAAGCGAAAGCGACGCTCGGCAGGACCACGAGAAGGAGCAGTAGGCGCAGGAGGAATCGCATCGGGGGCATGGGCCCTTCCTGGAAGGGGAGGCACGAAGCAGCGATGGACGCCGCTGTGGTCAGGTCCCGGAGGGGTGACGCGCGTGCCGATGGTGTCGAAGTCAGACGGCTTGATAGGCGACCGGTCGGGGAAAGTCAAGCGCCGCGCTGACGGCACCAGCAGATCCGGTCCGCGGGCCTTGAGCCGTCCGCCCCGGAGGGTGCGGCGCAGCGCGACAGCGCCCAGACTGCTGCCGTTGGGCCGCGGTCTAGATTGCTTGACGGAGAGGGTGCTTGTCCGCTACCTAGAGGGCACGGACAGCGGTGTCGGGCGCGCCCGGACCGAACCCGGAATCACTGAAAGCCCCCCAACTGCGGGGACGGAGCTTCAAAACCATGCATTGGACCCGGATGCTTGCCCTGACAGGGCTGCTGGCAGTTCCGGCGCTCGCGCCGCGAGACGCTGCCGCGACGACCTTCATGAAGACGACCCTCGAACAGCGGGTCGACATGGCCGACGTGATCGTCCGCGGCACGGTGACCGAGGTGTGGACCGAGCGCGACGACAATGGCGTCATCTGGACCCGTGCGCAGGTCGAGGTCGACCGCGTGCTCAAGGGCGATGCAGACCTTGAGACCGTGGTCGTGGACCAGCTCGGAGGCGAGTGGGCCGGGATGCACATGGCCATGCCGGGCGCGTCTCGCTACTCCGTGGGCGAAGACCTCGTGGTGATGGTGCAGGAGCTCGAGTCCGGCTACATGGCGCCGGTCGGCATGTTCCAGGGCAAGTACACGGTGGCGATGGACCCGCGGATCCGGGAGAAGATCGCGGTCCGCTTCTACGTCGCGAACCACCGGAAGTACGACCACCGCTTCGCGCCGCTTCCGGATGAGTCCGACGTGGTGACCGTGGCGGATCTCGAGTCCCGCATCCTTGACGCGGTCCGCAAGCCGGGGGCGCCCGCCTCCGTCGAGGTGAAGTGATGAGCGCCATCCTCCTGATTGCAGCCCTCTCGGGCCCCGACGCCCACGCGTGGTCGCACACGCAGCGGGTCTGGACACGCGATGCCCTCCCGATCACGTGGTACATGGGCAACAACGAGCCCACCACCATTGATTTCGACTACGTCGGCCGCGCTTCTGGCGGCGCGATCCAGGAGTCATTCGACACCTGGATCGACGGAGCGCCCTGCGCAAACCTGGGGGCAAACTACGGCGGTGTCCGCGAGTCCAACGTCGGAGGGTTCGACAACGACGGCATCGTCACGTTCTCGATGGGCGACCCGCTGAACCAGCTGGACGGTCCGACGCTGGCGGCGACGCTCTGCCTGACGACCGGTGAGGTGGTGTTCACCAAGGACGGTGACCCGTACCGCAAGATCGCGGACTGCGACATCACCTACAGCGAGACGGTCGGATGGGCGACCTGGGAGGAGGTCGACCAGGGGCAGTGTGCCGGAGAATACTCCTTCCAGTCGGTGACGACCCACGAGATCGGGCATCTCTGGGGCCTCGGCCACTCCTGCGACGACCCGGCTGACGACGGCATCAAGGGCGACGAGGACTGCGGCGACCCGGACCTTCGGTACGCCACGATGTTCTGGTCGACGGGTCCCTGCGACAACTACCAGGGCGGAGCGCTCCGCAGTGACGACGTAGAGGGCCTGTACTCCCTCTACGGCCCCTCCTGCACGTTCGAAGCAACGACGGAACGCTTCGGCGGTGCACCGCTCGAGGTGTGCTTTGAGGTCGAGTGCAACGAAGACCCCGAGAACTTCGAGTGGAGTTTTGGCGACGGGAACCGAGACGACTCGGCCCTTGAGCTGTGCCACACATACGAAGACAAGGGCCAGTTCTCGGTCGGCCTGACCACGACGGGCAGCGGCGAGACCTGTGGCGAGTGGGAGACCACCACCCGGGAGACCGCATACGTCCTGGTGTGTGGGCAGCCTGAGCCTGCAGACGGGTTCAGCGGCCTGTTCACCTTCGAGCACTTCGACGGCACCGTGTACCAGATGTACAACCAGACCGATGTGTCGGTGTACGGCTGCGTGGACCAGGTGCAGTGGGAGGTCTACGAGGGCAAGGGCACCAGTGGCGAGCCGGTGCAGGTGATCGGCGCGTGGTCGCCCAAGATCGAGTTCGGCGCAGAAGGCACCTACACGGTCGTCCTGAACGTGGGTGGTCCCGGCGGCCTCTCCGCCGGCGAGCTCACGATCGATGTCGAAGACAAGGCCGGGGAGCAAAGCCGCGGGTGTACGACCGTGCCTGCGACGGGTGGCGTCCTGGGCGTGTTGGTCGGACTCGGTGCCATGGTCCGACGCCGCCGCGACTGACGGAGCGGCAGGAACAGCGACCACCCCGGCCGCCCGCGAGGACGGTCGGGGTGTTCCCGTTCGGGCATGGAGGGGTTCGGACGCCCGCGTTTGCCGCCGCGTCAGTCTGAGGGCGGACGCGACAGCTCGTACGCCCGGCTCGCCTGGTTGACGACCTTGGAGGCAAATCCTTCGGGGTCGGTATCGGGGATGTCGGCGTGGTCCGAGCCGGGAACCAGCCATTTCGCCTTGGGTTCGTTCGCCGCCGCGTAGAGCCGATCTGCGCTGGCCACAGGGACGAACGAGTCGGCCTTCCCATGCATGATGAGGACAGGAACATCGACGTTCCGGATCTCGGCCTCCGTGTCGAAGGGTTCCTCGAACAGCCAGCCAGCGGGGACGCTGATTCCGCCCGTGGTGTCCTCGAGCAGGGCCTCATAGCTCGCGAAGGTGTCTTCGGTGATGAGCGTCAGCGGCGGTGCCTCGTCTGCAATGTGAACGCTCACGCCGCCCCCCAGGGACAGCCCGTGCAGCGCGACCCGGTCCCAGGTCCAGCCTGGATCGCGCTCCACTGCGAGCCATTCCTCGACGTGGTCGACCGCAGCGAGGGCGTCCTGTTGCACGCCCTGGAAGCTGGGCTCCCCCGGGCTCCGGCCGTATCCCGCGTAGTCGAACGTGAAGACGGCGAAACCGGCTGACCACAGCG
>JAYYRS010000331.1:0-3424 GCA_036126975.1 Myxococcota bacterium | reverse complement strand
CCGGGTGCCTCGCGGGTCGCAGCACGAAGCCCCGCGAGCCCGAGGACGGGGCGGGTGTCTCCCGGCTTCGACCCAGGCGAGAACACCGGCGCCAGCGTGCAGAAGTCGAGTCTGGCGTCGGCGGCCTGGACGACTCGTCCCGCGTCATGACAGCTCGTGGACGTCAGCACCGCGCCTCGACGGGCAGGCGGGCCGTGGTCCGGCAGATGCAGCCCGGCGCCCTCGGCGATCGCGGCATCTGCATCCCCGGGGAGCACCGGGCGGACGAAGACCCGCAGGCCCGCCTTCCTTGCTGCCGCGAGGGCGCCGGGAAGGTCCCCGGGCGTCTCGAGCAAGCGCAGGATGATGGCGTCCACGCCAGACCCATGAAGGTCGGCGAGCGCATCGACCCAGGGGCCAGCGCGCGGCGGCGAGATGGCGACGATGCGTGGAACCAAGAAACCCTCCAGTGCGGCATGGCCGGGTGCGGCCGCCGTATCCGGATCGAGCCTCGCATCCGCCGGCCCCGACACGGGGCCACGGGTGGCCGCGTGGGTGTCCGGCACGCATCGGGGCCTGTCGGGCGGGAACGCATGTGCGCGCCCCGCTCGTGGTCTCCCCCATCGCGGTGGCGCGGCTGGAACCTCAGTGTCGGCGGACGGTCGGCGTGTCCCGTCTCCGCCGCCGCAGTCCAAGCGTCACGATCGGAACCAGCAGGAGTGCCGCCTTGGCGTTGCCGCAGCCGGTCCCGCCGGACTCGCCACTGGCCGTACGCACGGGCTGACAGTCCGCATCGAGCGTCCCGTCCCCGGGGAAGCGACTCGCGTCGCCGTCATCACAGTCGTCGGACCGCCCGAACCCATCGCCGTCCTGGTCGTCGTCGTTGCCGTCGCAGTCCTGATCGATCCCATCGTACCAGGCCTCCGTCGCGAGGGGATTCACGGTCGGGTCCGCGTCGTCGCAGTCTCTGCCTTCACATTCGACCGCGTCGGCGCCGTCCCGATCGACGTCGCAGAGGTCAGCCCCGTCGCAGTTCTGATCCACGCCGTCGTACGGGACCTCGTCGGCGCCGGGGAATGCGCGTTCGTCTCCGTCATCGCAGTCTGCCTCGTTGTCGACGTGGCCGGTGGGTGCTTCGCAGGCCCGGGTCACCGCGCTCGGGTCGCCATACCCATCCCCATCGTCGTCGGCGAACCAGTCTGTCGCATCCGCCGCGGTGGACCCGTCCACCTCGCCATCGCAGTCATCGTCGAGACCGTTGCACATCTCCGATGCGCCTGGATTCCGTGCCGCGTCGGTGTCGTCGCAGTCCTCGCATGCAGCGAATCCGTCCCCATCCCCATCTCGGCTGCCCGTGGCACCATCGCAGTTCCGGTCGATGGACTCGCTGCAGGCTTCTGGAGCGCCGGGAAACGTCAGCGGGTCGGCATCATCACAGTCGCCGGGGTCCGGGACCGTACCGGAGGGACCGGCACATGCCGCGACCACGAGCGCCCCTCCGAACCCGTCCCCATCGTCATCGGCGAACCAATCGGTCGTGCCCGTCACGCTGCCGTCCGCATCGTCTTCCAGCCCGTCGCAGTCCTCGTCGCCGCCGCCGCAGACCTCTGCGCCGGCTGGACTGGTGAGGGCATCGCTGTCGTCGCAGTCGGTGTCGTCTGTCACGGTGCCGGATGGCTGGGTGCAGGCGAGGAGCCCGGTACCCGGGGCGCCATATCCGTCCCCATCCGCGTCGGCGTACCAGAGGGTGGCATCTGCGGCGTCCTCGTCAACCCCACCGTCACAGTCATCGTCGATGCCGTTGCAGGTCTCGTCCTGGCTCGGGCCGACCGTGTCGTCCTGGTCGTCGCAGTCTCCGTCGCAGGTCGTGTCGCCGTCTCCGTCTTCATCCTGGCAGACCACGTCGAGAACCAGGTCATCGGCCAGCGCCCAGCCGTCGCCGCCCGCCCGCCCGTTGTCATTGACGGCGTTCCCGACGCCCCGCAGGGTCACCGGGCCCGCGGTCGAGGGTGCGGTCCAGGTGACGGTCCACGTCGCGACGCCACCGCTCATTGCGAGTGGAGCTGACTGGGTCAGTTCACCGGAGGAGGCCGTGCTCCCACTCCCGGCAGTGAAGGTGCCGGCGGTGGCGCCGACGTTGAAGCCGGCATGGGTCCGGCTGCTGGATGCCGTCCCGACCCGGATGGTCAGGACGATGGACTCACCAATGCCCACCTCGGAGCTTGGAGCGCTGATGGTGACGGTCGTGGTGCCGTCGGCGGTGGACCCATGGCAGCCGCCGCATCCGGAAGTCGTGTGGCCCGTCCGTCCCCCCGAGTTTGCGGCGGCGGAGGAGACGAACAGGGCGAGGGTCGGCAGGTGGGTCATGGGCTCTGCTACCCGTTTGCTGGCCGCGGGCCAGGATGCGGGTGCGCGGCCCAGAGCCCTGGGCTCAGCTGGGCCGTCGGGTCAGTCGTCGCGCCGGCGTCGCAGTCCGATGGCGAGCAGCAGCGCCGCGCCCGCGAGGCCGGCGGCCTTGGTGTCCGAGCAGCCCTTCAGGCCGCCGCCGCCGGTCGCCGCGCCGATGTCCCTGCCGTCGAGCCCGCCGGTATCGGCATCGGCGTCGAGTGCTTCACAGTCCTCACCGAGCTCTCCGTTGCCGGGGTAGCTTTCGGCGTCGGTGTCATCACAGTCGTCGTCGACCCGGAAGCCGTCGCCATCCTGATCGTCGTCATTGCCGTCGCAATCCTCGTCGACGCCGTTGTACCAGGTCTCCGACGCCTCGGGGTTGATGTCCGAGTTCGCGTCATCGCAGTCCGAGCCCCCGTACGCTTCGTCGTCGAAGCCGTCCCCGTCCTGGTCATATTCGTCACTGTCGTCGCAGTCGTTGACGACACCATCGCCCGGTTCGTCGGGCGCGCCGGGGTAGGTGTCGGCGTCGGCGTCGTCGCAGTCCTCTCCGCCGTAGCTCGCGGAGTCGAATGTGTCGCTGTCCGCGTCGTAGTCGGAGGCGTCGTCACAGTCGCCGTCGATGCCGTCGTACCACGTCTCGGATGCGCCCGGGTTGATCCCTGCATCCTGGTCGTCGCAGTCATCCCCGTCGCACGCCTCGGCGTCGTATCCGTCGGCGTCGGAGTCACACTCGTCGGAGCCGTCGCAGTCCTGGTCGATCCCGTCGTAGGGCACCTCGGGCGCACCCGGGTACGATGCGGGGTCGGTGTCATCGCAGTCCGTGTCGTCCGCGACGTACCCGGAGGGCGCCTCGCATTCGTCGTCGGGAACGGAAGCGTCACCGAAGCCGTCGCTGTCGGCGTCGCGGAACCAGGTCCGGACGTCCAACGCCGTGTCTTCGTCGACGGTGCCATCGCAGTTGTCGTCCACGCCGTTGCAGTACTCGTCGGCGCCGGGGTAGGTCGTCGCGACGGTGTCGTCACAGTCGGTGTTGGCCGCGACGTATCCCGTGGGC
>JAYYRS010000330.1:0-3070 GCA_036126975.1 Myxococcota bacterium | reverse complement strand
ACACCGCTGTCCATCGTGCAGGGCCGCGTCGGGTTGGTGCGTGCCCAGGCCGAGAGCCCGGAGGCGATCCGGCGACAGGCTGGCGTGATCGAAGAGCATTGCCGTCGGATCGCCAGTGTGATGCGGAATCTCCAGGCCTTCATCGCGCCGCGTCCCCTCTCCCGCGCATGGCATCCGGTCGACGCGGTTCTGGCGGCGGTGGCGGACGAGTGCGGACGCAAGCTCGAGCGGGTGCGAATGCAGGTGGATGTCTCGCCCTCGGACCTGCAGGTCTACGCAGACCGCGAGCAGCTGGTCCAGGCGGTCGCGAATCTGCTGCTCCACGTCGTGGAGCGCAGTCCTGCGGGTGCACAGATCCGGTTGTCGGGTCGCAGAGGCGCTGCAGGTGAGGGTTCCGTCGAGCTCATCCTGGAGGATCTGGCCGGCACCTTTCCCCCTGAACTGCTCGCCGAGCTGCGCTCGCCGTATGCGGAAGGCGACCGACAGTTCGACCCGGACCTTGGGCTGGGGCTCGCAATCGCGTGGGCCATCGCGCAGGACCATGAAGGCTGGCTGACGGCGGGCGAGCTGGACAGGGGTGTGGCGCTTCGGCTCGGCTTGCCGGGAGCATCACAGGATCCCACGCCCGGAGTCCGCGACATCGCGAGCCGTCACATCCTGGTTGTCGATGACGACCAGTTGTTGTGCGAGACGGTGAGCTGGATGCTGTCAGAACAGGGCCACACGATCTCCACGGTCGCGTCTGCGGAGGATGCCTTGACCTGGTTGGCTCGCCAGCGTCCGGATGCCGTTTTGGTCGATATCGGCTTGCCGGGAATGCGCGGGGATGCCCTCGTGGACGCCATGGCGCAGCGATGGCCTGACCTTGCGGAGCGCACCATCGTGACCAGCGGGTTGCTGCACGCACCGCAACAGGGGGAGGCCTACCTCCAGAAACCATTCACGCGGGCGCAGCTGCTGCGGGCCCTGGACAGACTGCTCGCGCCCTGAGCGGGGCGACAGCCGCGCCCCGGGTGGCCCCACGCAATTCACCCCCGCCGGGCGGGACCGGCAGGGGTGGGTCGGAGGCGTCCGCACGCGGCAGGCGGTCGAGCGGCTCAGTGCTTGCTGAGGTCGATCCCGGCTTCCTTCGCGAACTGGGAAAGCGGCTTCTTGCTGAGCGTCCGAAGGGCCCGTGTGCTGAGCTTGAGCGTCACGTACCGCTGCTCTTCGGCGTACCAGAGCTTGCGCTTCTGGAGGTTGGGCAACTGACGCTTCTTGGTCTTGATGTTCGAGTGGGAGACCTTGTTGGCCACGTTCGGGCGCTTGCCCGTGAGGGTGCATACGCGTGCCATGGAAACCTCCGGAGGGGAAGGGCCGCCGTCAGCGGCGATATCGATGCGTCGCGGCGGCAGCGGTGCGCCGGACAACCCGCGGGGCTTACTCTGATCCGGGACGGACCGCAAGGCGCTTCCGTCGGTTGGAGCCAGGCGTCGCCTCCGACTGCGCGGTCAGATCGTGAAGTCGATGATGGCGACGCCACGGTCTCCCGGAGGGTCGTCGGTGTCCTCGGCGCCCGGGCCCGGCTGCCCCCGCCAGCCGGGGGGCGGTTCGCGCGGGACCTCTATCCGCATCGGCCGGTGGGCTGGAGGCTTCGACTCCTGCTCACGGCGGATGCGGTCGATGATGAAGGCGTCGAACATTTCGACTCCGAGGGTCGGGGACGTCTTGGGAGGAATATACCACCGGCTCCGCAGGCGGCAAGGGCTCCGGTGTGCTGCGTCGGCGCCGGTCAGGATCAAGGACAGCGGGGGGGTCTCGCAAGGCATTGGTGGCATCGGGGCCGACGGCTTGCTCATGGGATTCGAACCCGCGGGGTCACGCGTTCAGTCCCTCTGTGTACCCGGCTTGCGGGCGACCAGTCGGCGGGTCGCTCGGGTGAGCGCTGCATAGGCCTCACGGAGCGCGGGGTCGAGCGCTGCGAGCGCGGCCTGGTGTTCAGCGACCACGGCCTCGTCGCCCCGAGCGACCGGCCCGGTCAGGGCCGCCGCAGGGCCGGCTTCGGCAGCGTTCCGAATCGACTGGAGCGCGAGTGGAGCGAGCAGTGCGGGGGCGGCAGACGCGGGTACACCTGCAGCGGCGAGGACCTCTGCGGCCAGCCCCAGCAGGACGGTTGCCTGGTTCCCCGCCATCACGGCCGCTGCATGGTAGGCGCGCCGATCGCCGGGAACGGGAAAGGGTTTCCAACCCATGGCGCGCGCAAGTTGCGCCGCGGCGCGGACGGCTTCCGGGTGGCCTGCGACGGCGGCAGGCGTCGCAGGCTCATCGGCCGGCAGGCCGACCTCGGGACCTGGAAAGGTCATCAGCGGGTGCAGCGAGCCGGCTCGCACATGCGGTTGCAGGGGTGTCAGATCCGTCGCGCCACTCGCGTGGAGCACGATGCCGCCGGCCGGCACCCGCGCGGCCGCGTGGGCGATCTCACGGTCGGGCACGGTCAGCCAGGTCAGGTCCGCAGGCGGCAGGGCATCGCGCCGACCCAGCAGCGGCGGTGGGGGACCGTGCCTCGACAGGAGCGCGAGGGCGCTCCGGCCGAGCCGGCCCGGGCCGACGATCAGCAGCGGGATCCGATTGCTCATCGGTCGCCTCTCCATGCAGGTGGGGCCGTCGCGCTGCTGGTATCGTCCGGTCCGGAGGCCGCCCAGCGAGCCCAAAGGGCGGCAAACGGGAGATGCAATGGTGGAGCGCGAGGGTTGCGGTTTGGTCGGACACGGTCTGCCGCCCTCCGGTCTTGCGACGCACCATCGTGCACCCGTTCATGGGGAACGCTTGTGAGCGAGGACCACGACCTGCGCCGGCTGCTCGCTGCCTGTCGTGGAGAGGCGGCGCTGCGGATCCGCCGTGCGGCGGCGCGGGAGGGGCTGGAGGTTGTTGGTCTCATCGATCCGGCACGGGATCAGGACCCGCTCTGGGCTGGGGCACTGGATGGTGCCGCGATCGTCCCGCCCGATACGCGGGGCCGCTGGCCCGCCGTGGAGGCGGCGGTCGCCGCGGCGATCGATGCCGGCTGTGATGCGGTGTACCCGGGCTGGGG
>JAYYRS010000329.1:0-5821 GCA_036126975.1 Myxococcota bacterium | reverse complement strand
CACACCGGGAGAGGCAGGTCACACCGACTTCGACCTGGGGGATGCCTCGGACGATGGGGAGCGGCTAGGCGTGGTCGCGGTCTTCAAGAAGATGCTGAGCAATCCCATCATCGTGACCATCGCGCTCATCGAGTTCTGCAGCGGATTCCTCCGCCAGGCGATCATGCAGTGGTACCGGACCTACGCGAAGCAGACGGACATCGTGCTGGGGCTGAAGGGCGACTTCGTCTACGAGAACTGGGGGATGCTGCTCTGCTGCGCGGGCATCATGGGCGGCGTTGTCGCGGGCGTCATCTCGGACCGGGTGTTCCAGTCCCGACGCGGTCCGGTGGCCGCCATCCTGTACGGCGTGATGCTCATCGGTGCCGTCGCCTTGACGTTCTTCTACGACACGGCCGCGGTCGGCTGGATGGTGGTCGTGATGTCGATGGCCGTCATCGGTGTGCATGGCATGCTCTCCGGTACGGCCAGCATGGACTTCGGCGGCAAGAAGAACGTTGGCGTCGCGGTCGGCATCATCGATGGATTCGTGTACCTGGGCACCGGTGTCATGTCGTTGACCTACAGTGTCGTCCTGCCGAAGGAGAAGTTCGATGCGTCGGGCGCGCTCACGGGGCCGGTGACGGACCCCGGGAACTGGGTGGCGTGGCCGGTCGCGATGATCCCGATGGCTGCGGTCGGGTTCCTGCTCGCCCTGCGCGTCTGGAATGCCAGACCGAAGGACAAGAAGGCGTCGGTACACTGAATCGGGCGTTGCCCGGGAGGACGAGATGGCCGAAGAGACAGAGCCGCCGGAGGGGGCAGGGGAGGGGGCGGACAGCACCCAGGAACCGCTTGGCGATGCCCTCGCGAGCGTCGTCCGCATGGTCCTCGAGCGTGGGCAGTCCCGAGCGGGTGCGTTCGCCGCCGACGGCCGCGGGCGGCTGGAACTCCGGCAGCTGAAGAAGGATCGCGATGCGATGTACCGGAAGCTCGGTCGCGAGGTGCGGCGGCTCCTGGAGGCCGGAGAGATCGACCACCCCGGCATCCGTCGCGGCGTCGAGCGAATCGTGGGCGTGGAGTCCCGGATCGAGACCGTGGCAGCGAGGCAGGGTGCAGTCGCCACGCCGGAGGAGACCGGGGACGGCGGAACGGCATGATCCTTTCCCTTGCCACTCCCATGATGACCGTTTAAGCCGCGCTGGCTCTGGACATCGGACAGGGCCGACATCGCAGTCCGGCCGTTTGGGGGGTGTAGCTCAGCTGGGAGAGCACCAGAATGGCATTCTGGGGGTCAGGGGTTCGAGTCCCCTCACCTCCACCAATCCCCGGTCTGCGACCGCAGCGCCCCCGCCCCCGCGGCGGGGGCGCGTTGGTTCGGGCGTGAACACGCTGGCGTGCCCCTGTCAGCGGCCGCCGCCGCCGGCTCCCATCCGGTGGGACTCGGCCGGAGCCCGCCGCCGGCTGATGCTGCGGAGCGCCGCCACATTGGTCTGCGCCTGCTCCGCGTGCGCATAGCCGCGGCCGGGTCGTGGATGCTCCAGCGGATCGAGGGTGAGGTGGACGACCGTCGCAGGAAGTGCATCCATGACGGCCGCCGAGGGTTGCGCCTCCCAGAGCATCACGGGCATCTCGCCGGACGCTGCCCAATCGTGGATGTCAGCCATGGTCCCGGCATCCGGCGGCACGGCGGGGTCGATGTCGAGCGAGACGATCGAGAGCCCCAGTCTTCGACCGAGATGGCCGAACGACGGGTGATTGCTGGCCATGGGGGGGGCGGGGACGGGTGCGGCTGCCTGGAGATCGGCATCGAGCTGTCCGAGCTGGTCTCGCAGCGCGTGCAGCGCCGCATCGAGGGCGGTCGAATCGGCGCCTGGAAGACGGGAGAGTGCGGCATGGACCGCCACCGCCTGCGTCTCGTACGCCCGGGGATCCATCCAGGTGTGGGGGTCCACATCGCCGTGGCTGTGCGCGCCGTCGCTGCCGTGTGAGTGGGTTCGCCTGCCCGTCTGCAGCGGGGGTACCCCGTCCGCCGTGCGGACCACCCGCGTCGCAGGAAGGGCCGTGGTCGTAACCCACCGCTCGTATCCGGCGCCGTTGAGCAGGATCAGGTCGGCCGCCTGGGTCGCGGAGACGGCCGCAGCGTCGGGTCGCCACGTGCCAGGGTCGGCGTCCACCGGGGGGAGCAGAGAAAGCTCCCAGGGCTGGCCTGCGCCGATCCGCTCGGCGAGGTGGTGCACCGTCACGGAACCGGCGACCACGGAGACCGAGGCCGTGGGTTCCGGCACGGCCGAAGAGGGGGGGCTGGAGACGCAGCCCGTGAGGATGGCGAGGAGTGGTGTCATGGCGTCATGGCCTGGGCGAGGGCGGTGTCCGCCGCGGCGGTCATCAGCGCTGCGAAGGCGAGGCCCAGGCCGATCAGCGTGGCGGACTCGATGGCGTGCATGCGCGGCACCAGCATCGGGTGGGCCCCCAGCCGGCGCAGCAGGGCCGTCTCCTCTGCGCGGAGGCGTCGGGACAGGTCGAGGCAGAGTGCCACGAGTGCCAAGGTCGCGGTCCCCACCAGACCCAGGAAGACCAGAAGGCCGTCTCGGACCCGATGGCCGATGGCGAGTAGCTCCGATACCACCCGGTCCGGTCTGACAGCGCGGATCCCGTCCGCCGAGGCGATCCGATCCAGCAGCAGGTCCCGGTCCCGTGGCGCTTTGGGGAATGCGACGATGGCGGTCAGCGGCTGCTCCGCGAGCCCGCCGTGCAGGTGGAAGGCGCCGAGCGCGTCGGGTCGGGTGTCTGCCGGCAGGACGGCGCCGCTGCCATAGGCATGCGCCCGTGTGGTGCCGGGGAGGGTCTCGTCGGCACGGAGCGAACCGTGGCCGTGCAGCCTTCCGTCGAGGGCCCACGCCGTCCGGACATCGGTGAAGAGCGCATTGTCGTCGGAGGTTCCCGTGTGTTCGAGGATGCCGGTGATGGTGAGTGTGAGGGGGGCCTCGCCGGAGAGGTCATGCAGGGCCTCGAGGTCTGACCGAAGGGTATGGCCGACCTGCAGCCCGCGCACACGTGCCGCGCTCGCTCCGGCCACCGCCTCCCCGACCACTGCCGGCAGCCGGCCGCGCTCGGCCACGAGCGAACGCGCCTCGAAGTACTCGGGTGCAGTGCCGACCACGGGAGCGCCGTCGGCGGTGTGGACGACATGCATCGGAGCCAGCAGGACCCCCGGCGCTGCGAGCTGCTCGAGGGTCGCCCATGGCAGGGGCCGGGTCCCGCCGGGTCTGAAGTGCATCGCCGCGAATGCAAGGTCGAAAGTGTCTCCGGGAGCACCGATGACCACCGGGGTTTCGCGAGCGCGATGCTGGAGCGCCTGTTGTGCCCGTGCGGCAGCGGAAAGCGTCAGCGCGGGCATCCCGAACGCGATCCCGAGCGCAGCGGACAGCGCCAACGATCGGCCCGGAGCAGCGACGAGAGCGCGAAGCGCGAGCCAGCCTGCGTCGCCGGAAAGACTCATGGGCTGCCTCCGATGATCCCAGCCATGTCAACCGTTGCCGGCATGGCCGCGACGACCACGGGGTCGTGGGTGGCGATGAGTGCCGTCGTACCCTGCGCTGCGCAGAGGGCATCGATGGCATGGAGGACCCTCTCCGCAGACCCGGTGTCGAGGGCGCTCGTCGGCTCATCGGCGAGGAGAACGGACGGCTGCGTCACGAGGGCGCGGGCGATGGCCACCCGCTGGGACTCGCCCGCAGACAGGCGCGCCGCGCGCGCATCGTGGAGATGATCCATGCCAAGGGCAGACAGCAGCTGGTCTGCCCGAGCCAGCGCGGCAGGATCACGCTGCAGCGCGGGTCCCAGACGGTAGGGAAGCAGGACGTTGTCCCGGACCCGCAGCCAGGGAAGCAGGGTGTCGCCTTGCGGGACGAGGCCGACATGCCGCAGACGAAAGGCCGAGCGCGCCGCGGAATCCATGGCTCCAATCGGACTTCCCAGCACCGAGATGCTTCCAGCCGAGGCTTCGAGCTCACCGGAGATCAGCGACAGCAGGGTGGACTTCCCGCAGCCGGACGGGCCGCGGATCGCGACCCGCGCGCCGCGGGGCACGTCCCAGCGAGAAATCTGGAGCGCGAAGCCGGCACGTCCCGGGCGGCGCAGGGTGAGGTCACGGATCGAGACAGCCGTCATGGAACCTGCTCCAGCAGGTCCAATGCCGGGGTGGTGCTGCGTGAGGCGCGGCGAGGTGCGGCAGGCAGGCGGACGGCGTCCTCGGCGCGCTCCTCTGCGATGCGCGGTCCCAGTGGCGTGTCGACGACCCGGTATCGCCCGGCGTAGCGGGTGGCCCTGCGGTGGGCGTGGTCGCCGTGTTGCACGCGGCCCACCACCAACCACGTCGCACGAATTCGTGTGCTCCCCGGGGTGTGCGACATCACCTCCAGGGTTTCATGCTCGAAGGACTCGACCTCGACGCTGGCACCCGCCAGGGTGCGCCGCCGCGCAGCGGCTGCCTCTGCGAGAAATGCGTTTGTGAGGGCTTGTCCGACAAGCGCTCCCGCCAGGTGATCGTGGAGGGGGCCGTCGGTCAGGCCGGAGGCCTGTGCCGTGATGACCCGGGCATGCAGGTCGGGGAAGGCCGCACGATGCGCCAGGGCATCCCGGCTGCCGTCCGTGCAGGACACGGCACCGATGACCACAGGAGCGCAGAGAGGGAGGCAGCGAGGCACGGGGGTGCGTATCCGGTGGTCTGGGCGCCCGCCCGGAAGACCGGACCCCATCGGCGTGTCGGTCGGTTGACACCAGCCCTGGGCGAGGCATAAGGCTCCCCACTGGATGCGGCCTGCGCCGCACGACACTGCTGCGCGGCACGTCTCCTCGGCTCACGCCTGGGGCAACCCGGCTGCCGCGCACTCCTGGAGGCCGAATGTTCCTGTCCCTGCTCACCATCGCTGGTCTTTCGATGGGGGCCGCCCAGGCGGCCGATTTCCCGAAGGCCAAGTACGACCTGCAGCTCGACCAGTACGCCATCAACACGCAGGACTACCAGTTCCCGAGCGGGCTCCGCATCCTGTTCCAGGAGGACCACACCCAGCCCATCGTGTCCATCACGAACTGGTTCGACCGGGGCTCGGTCTACGACGGCGTCGGCGTCAACGGCGAGAGCACCGAAGGCATCGCTCACGCCGTCGAGCATCTCGCCTTCCGGGCGAAGCACGGGGACCTCCCGAAGAACTGGGACGTCATCAACCAGCTGGGGGGAATCCTCAACGCTTCCACGTCGCGGGAATGGACCAACTACATGACCGTGGCGCCCGTGGACGCCGCTGTGCCGCTCCTGCGAATCGAGGCGCTCCGGATGGAGGACGGCATCGCTGGCGTGACGGAGGAGGACGTCGAGGCCGAGAAGTCCATCGTCCGGAACGAGCTGCGCATGGGGTACGAATCCGGCGCCAACGGTTCGGCGGCCGTCCGGACGGCGTTCGTCCACATCCCCAAGCTGCTGTATCCGCCCGGGCATATCTACCAGAACTCGACCATCGGTTCGCACGAGACGATTACGAACATCACGCTCGCTGACGTCCAGCGCTATGTCGATGAGAACTACCGGCCGGAGTTTGCAACGATTGCGGTGGTCGGTGACTTCACGCTTGAGGGCGGACAGGGCATGGGCATGATCTTCGAGGCCTTTGATGGCGTCGAGCACCTTCTCATGGCGCCCGAGGATGCAGAGAAGTACGAAGCGCTGGAGGATCAGCAGGCGCGGATCGCGTATCTCAATGAATGGGTGCCCCGGCTCGCGGAGTTCATCCGGACGGAGGGCGCCAAACCGCCGGAGCCACGCGTCGACTGCTCCAACAAG
>JAYYRS010000328.1:0-10795 GCA_036126975.1 Myxococcota bacterium | reverse complement strand
AGGTTCTCCATACGCAGCGCGCGAGCGGCAGCTTCCTCCAGCGCCTCGCCAATGAGGCGCAGATCCTCCAGCGTCTCCGAGAGCCGCACATCGTCGAGTGCATGGGATTCGTCCAGCGGCGCGGGCAGGCGCCCTACCTCGTCACGCGCTTCGAGCCGGGCGGGACGCTTGAGGACCTCGTCGTCGAACGGGGTCCGTTGCCTGCGTGGACCGTCGCGGGCGTCATGCGGCAGGTGCTCGAAGCCCTCGCCGCCGCCCATGACAAAGGCGTGGTGCATCGCGACCTGAAGCCGGCGAACATCCTCCTGCGGAAGCGAACCGCGCGGGTGCGGATTCCGCATGTCCGGGTGGCGGACTTCGGCATCGCGAAGGTGGGCGGAGGGCTGCTGGACGGCCTGACCCGGGTCGGTGCGTTCATCGGGACACCGCACTTCGCGGCGCCGGAGCAGTTCGGCGGACAGGAGACGGGTCCCGCGACCGATGTCTTCGCCGCGGGGGCGCTCGCCCACTGGCTGCTCACGGGGCACGCCTACTTCGAGGAACCCGAGAGCGGCCAGCTGGCGGACTATCCAGACGCGATCCTCGATGCGCTCCCTGTCGCGCTTCCACCGGCGCTCCTGGAGGACGAGCGCGCCCAGCGTGTCGCGGTGTTGCTCGAGGGAATGATGCGCGTCGAGCCGGCGCGTCGCTGGACGGTCCCGGCCGCCATCGAGTTCCTGGACTGGGTGCTGGGGGTCCGGAAGGGTCGGCCATCTTGGCTGGTGGCCGATCAGACGGGGCGCCAGACTCCATCTCCAGCCCGCGACACGCCGGACGGGCGCCGCCCGGACCTCGGCGGCCCCACGCTGGTCCGGCCCCGGACGCCCGCGCGGCGCGCCGCCGCGCCGTTGCCCCCCACCGAGCCCGGCACGCCGTCCGGGGGGACGGAGCCGAACGCACCGCCACGACACCCGGGTGCGCGCCCGTCTCCCGGTTCGGCCATGGAGCGGCAGCGCATTCCGGCACGTCGGTCGCCGCCCGGGCGGGCCGCCGTGGGCCCCGGCCCCCGGGTCGGGCGGGTGGATCAACGCCGACCGCGGGTCCCCGCTCGGCGCGGCCGGACGCCGGATGTACCGGTCGCTTCGGCCGACGACCGATGGCCGGAGGAGACGCCACGTCGGGAGGGCGATCTGAGCCTGGAGGACATCTTCGGGCCGAGGGATGCGACGGTGCAGGCGGAGGACGGCGAACGGGAAGAACGCCCGTACGTGCCCCCCGACCTCAAGGCCGTGCGGGTGCAGGCGGGCGGGGAGCCATGCTGGATGGTCGTCGACCCGATGACGCTCCCACACCCGATGCCGGACGCGGGCCCGGACCTCCTGCGGGTCATGGCCGCCGTCGCGCCGGCGGACCGTCGGGAGGTGTCGCGGCTGTTGCTGCGGATGCGACCCGAGCATCTGACGGAAGCCATCAAGGGCTACGCGCCCGGGGGCGATCCCACCTGGGGACGGGGGGTGGGCCTCGCCGTCGAGCTGCTCCGTCGAGAGGATTGGGAGCCGATCGCACGCTCCTTGCTGGCGGATCCGGAGCCCGGCGTTCGCATCGCCGCCGCCGCCGGTCTTGCCCGGGTCGGCGGAATCGTGACGCTCAAGACGCTGTCCAATCTCCTCCGGGACGAGGAGCCCAGCGTCCGGGTCGCTGCGGTCCAGGCACTGGCCCGGTGCGCGCGAACGGCGGACAGGGGCAAGATCGCCCGCTACGCCTTGCAGCCGTTGCTGCACGATCCCGAGCCGATGGTCGCCGACGCCGTTGAGTTTGCCCTGGTCGACCTGGAGTAGCGTCCACGCGGAGCGCGGGTCATCGGTTCCGGAGCGGATGATCCGCGTCGGGCCAGATCGACAGCGGGCTGCCCACCATCCGGAGCGGGCCCAGGACCCGCCAGAGGACGGCCAGGATGGCCATGTAGCCAAGGAGCAGTCCGATCGTGGTCCACACGGCCGCGGGGAAGGATTCGGGCCATCCGAACACCGGCATCGGAAGGAGCTTCAGCAGCAGCGGGGCTGCGGGCACGATGCTGAGCGCGACGCCCACGATCATGCTGCGCGCGGCGGGTCCACGGAGGTCGGGGTCCTCGAGTCGGAGCAGCGTCATGCCGGTCGGCAGGGTCCCGGTCAGCGTGCCGAACAGGACCAGCGCATGGGAGAAGGGGCGGTCGGGAACTGCGCGCCGGGCGAGCCAGAGACAGGACACCAGCGTGGCGAGCGCGCCAGGTACGACGAGTGCGATGATCGGACCGATGAACGCGGCGACCTGCTCCAGCTGGATGGCCGCGATCGCCCCCGCTGCGGTGAGGTCCACTGCGACGCCAGCGAGGCGCGCCAGCAAGGCATCCTGGGTCGCACCGTGCCATTTCAGTGCGCCCAGGGCGCCCCGCAGCAGCGATGCGTAGATGATGGCGAACAGGAAGTGGAAGCCCCAGATCATGGCCGACAGCTGCGGCTTTCCGGCGAGCGCGCTGGACGTCGCGACGAGGGAGGCGAAGACCGCGAGGTAGACGGTACCCACGAGGGCGGCCTGGCCCATCAGCGGTTCGAGACCCGAGCCCGCGTCCCGTGGGTCGGTCGCATCCGGAGGGTCGGCGGCGCTCGGGGTGCCGGCGTCCGGCGATGCAGGGTCGGCCCAGCCGAATCGCCGGGCGCCATGGAACATGGCGAGACCGAAGGCGATGCACACCAGGTAGCCCAGCGCGGCCACGGTCAGGCCGATCTGCCCGCCCGACAGCATCCCCATCTCCTCCCATGCGCTGCCCATGCTGAGCGCCTGGCCGGGGCCCTGGGAGAACCCCAGGGGCAGCATGAGGCCCACGCCCGGATGCAGCGGTGCGACGAGTGCAGACCACGCGAGCACGACCAGCAGCCCAAAGACGGCCTGGCCGCAGGTGAGGACGGGGATGCCGATCGCGACGCTGCGGGCACCGGGCCCGCCCCCGCGCGGCCCGACGGCCTGAAGGCCCATGCTGATGAAGACCAGCGCGAGGCCGTGGTAGACGATGGCCTCGAGCGTGTGGGCGCCCAGGGGCACGATGTCCAATCCCGAAGGTCCGAACAGCAGGGCGAGGGTGCCCGCCAGCACCGCGGGGGGCAGCGCGAGCTTGCGGTACCCCGGGACGCGCGCGGCGAGGGCCCTGGCGGCGATGAGGAAGGCGCAGAGGACGAGGAGGTCCACGACGGCGAGGTCGGTCCAGAATCGCAAGGGGCCCTCCCGGTCGGGTGCGGAAGATACCGCAAGGATGCGGCATGGACCCCACCGCTGCGGTTCGCGAGGGGACCGGATAGCGCAGATGCCATGCCACGATTCGATCCCGCTGCCGACTACCCCGCTGCCCTGCGTGCGGAGCCCCGCGACCGACAGGACGCGGACAGGCTGGACGTCCCCGCCGCCCTCCATGACGACGCATACGAGCGGCCGGTCCGGTCCCGCTACGTGGATCCGCTCGAGGTCATCTGGCTCGCCACGTCCCGCCGCCTCGCGCTGACCATCCGGCGCGACCCCGACATCTTCAGCATGACCGATGGCACGGGGTTGATGAGCTTCTCCACCCGGACGGAACTCGACGAGGATGACAACCTCGCGCAGATGACCCTCCACGAGATCTGTCACTGGGTCACCAATGGCGTGGATACCTACCACCAGCGCGACTGGGGTTTCCCGCTCTGGGAGAAGATCGACGTGCGCGAGCACGCCTGCGTGCGACTCCAGTGCTGGCTCGCCAGCCGGTTCGGTCTGCGGGAGATGTTCGGCCCGACCGGGTGCTTCCGGCAGTACTACGACGCGCTCCCGGACGATCCGCTGGCGGCACGGCAGACCGCCTCCGATGCCGAGGCCGCTTGGGAGGAGGCAGCGTGTCGCATCGCCGCGGCGGCGGTGACGCGCGTGCAGCGCGAGCCGTTCTGGAGCCCGCTGTGCGATGCCATGTCGGCCACCGCGGCACTTCGGGACCAGCTCGCACCGTTCTCGGAGGACTACCAGTCCGAGCACGAGGACGACGCGCTGCCGCTGTGGTGGACGCAGCGACACGACACGGACGCGCCCCCGTCGGGTCGCTGAGCGTGGTCGAGCGCTCCACCTGGCGTCCGCCGGAGGCCCCCGTCCGCCGGCGGAGGGAGCTCGTGCCGGGAGCGCTGGGGGGGAGCCGCCTGCTGGAGCTGCCGCAGTATGCCGGGCAACGCGCACGACTGGTCGGATATGCCGGCGGCCCGGGTCCCCGAGCGCTGGAGATCGGGTTCGACCACGGCATCACGCTGCTGGCGAATGCCCGGGCGATGCCGGGTTGGCGCTGGTTGGGGGTCGAGATCCGGAGACGGCGGGTCGCTGCCGTGCAGCCCCACCTTCCGGCAAACTGCCTGGCAGAGCGGCTCGACGCGCGCATCCTGCTCGCGAGCGGCATCGTGGACGCCAGCCTCGACCGCGTCGACATCCTCTTTCCCACGCCGCCGCTGAAGGGCAGGCACATGCTCTTCACGCCCGACCTCGTGGTCGACATCCGGCGGTGCCTGACGCCGGGGGGCGTGGTCCATGTGGCCACGGACGTCCCCGGCCTTGCCGCGCTGGTCAGAAGGCTCTTCGTCGACTGGTCGACGGCGGAGCGGCCGCCGGCCGGTCCGGAGCTGTCCCGACGGGAGCGGATCTGCCGGCGAGATGGCGTCCCCGTGCACCGGATGACCTACACCCCGTGACGGGCCTGGCGGCGGAAACAACGGAGCGGGGCACCCGCATGCAGGAACGCCCTCGGCGCAGGTTGCGTCGAGGGCGTCCGGCAGGTCGGATGGCCAGCGCTACCGGGCGAGGATCTCGACCATCCGCTTGCCCATCTCGGCCGGGGAGCGCACGACGTGCACGCCGGCGGCTTCCATGGCGCGGTACTTGTCCTCGGCACCGCCCTCTCCACCGGAGATGATCGCGCCGGCGTGGCCCATGCGGCGTCCGGGAGGGGCCGTGGCGCCCGCGATGAACCCGACGATGGGCTTGGTCATGTTGTCCCGGGCCCACGCACACGCATCCTGCTCGGCGGTGCCTCCGATCTCGCCGATCATGATCACGGCGTCGGTGTCGGGGTCGTCGTTGAACAGCTTGAGGGCGTCGGTATGGGTCGTGCCGATGATGGGGTCACCACCGATGCCGATGCAGGTGGACTGCCCGAGGCCCGCGGCCGTGAGCTGACCCACGGCCTCGTAGGTCAGCGTGCCGGACTTGGAGACCACGCCGATCCGCCCGGGCAGGTGGATGTGGCCGGGCATGATGCCGATCTTGGCTTCGCCGGGGGTGATCACGCCAGGGCAGTTCGGACCGATGAGGGTCACGTCCTTGTCCTGCAGGTAGCGCCACGCCCGCACCATGTCGTTCACCGGGATGCCCTCGGTGATCGCGATGATCAGCTTGATGCCGGCGTCGGCGGCCTCCATGATGGCGTCGGCGGCGAAGGGCGGCGGCACGAAGACCATCGAGGTGTCGGCGCCTTCCTGCTCGACGGCCTCCTTGACCGTGTCCCAGACGGGCAGCTTGCCCTCCCACAGGGTTCCCCCCTTGCCAGGGGTCACGCCGCCGACGAGGTTGGTCCCGTACTCCCAGCACATCTTGGAGTGGAAGCCACCCGCCGAGCCGGTGATGCCCTGCGTGATGAGTCGCGTGTTCTTGTTGACGAGAACAGACATGGACGGCTCCTACTTCGCGACCGCGGCGACGGCCTTCTCGGCGGCGTCAGCCAGGGTGTCGGCGGGGATGATGGACAGGTTGCTCTCGGCGAGGATCTGCTTGCCGAGGTCGGCGTTGGTGCCCGCGAGGCGGACGACGAGGGGAACCTCGAGCCCCGACTCCTCGACCGCGGCGATCACGCCCTGGGCGATCACGTCGCAGCGCATGATGCCGCCGAAGATGTTCACGAGGATGCACTTCACGGCGGGGTCCTGCGTGATGATGGACAGGGCCGCCTTGACCTGGTCCTTCTTCGCGCCGCCGCCGACGTCGAGGAAGTTGGCGGGCTCGCCCCCGTAGAACTTGATGATGTCCATGGTGGACATCGCGAGGCCGGCGCCGTTCACCATGCACCCGATGCTGCCGTCGAGCTTGATGAAGCTGAGGTTGTACTTCGCGGCCTCGACCTCGGCCGGGTCGTCTTCGCTGGCGTCGTACCAGGAGGCGATTTCCTTCTGCCGGAACAGGGCGTTCTCGTCGATGGTGATCTTGGCGTCGAGTGCCACCACGTCATCGTCGGGGGTGACCACCATCGGGTTGATCTCGACCATGCTGGCGTCGGTGGCCATGTAGGTCCGGTACAGCCCGAGGAAGAGCTTCACGGCGCCCTTCCATGCCTTGCCCTTGAGGCCCAGCTTCGTGGCCATCTCGCGGGCCTGCCAGCCGCCGAGTCCGGTGACCGGGTCCGCCCAGACCTTGTGGATCGCGTCCGGGTTCTCTTCGGCGACCTCCTCGATCTCGGTGCCGCCCTCGGTCGAAGCCATGAGCAGGAGCCGCGACGTGGTGCGGTCGAGGAGGACCGCGGCGTAGAGCTCGGTCTTGATCTCTGCGCCGGTCGTGACCAGCACCGTCTTGACGTCGACGCCGTCGGCGCCGGTCTGCTTGGTGACGAGGGTATTGCCCAGCATCATCTCGGCGGCGGCTGCCGCCTTCGCGACGGCGTCGTCGTGGGACCCGGCGCCGCACAGCTGGACGCCCCCCTTGCCGGGCACGTCCGGGGCTCCGACCAGCACCTTCTCGAGGTCCGCTGCGCTCGCGACCTGCTTGAAGCGGCCCTTGCCGCGTCCGCCTGCGTGGACCATGGCCTTGACCACGAAGAAGTTTCCGCCCATCTCCCGGGCGGCGGCGGTCGCTTCCTCGACCGAGGTGGCCGCCTTGCCCGGCGGGACCTTGACACCGTTGCGATGGAGGAGCTCCTTCGCCTGGTACTCGTGAAGCTTCATGTCGGCTTCCTGCTTTGGTTTGGAGAGGGAACCCGCGGCGGGCACCCGTCGAAGGGGCGCGCACCGCGTCGCGGGGCGCGAGGGAATCGGGGGACGCTCAGCCCAGCCGCTTCGCGTCCTGGTTCTCGGCCTTGAACGAGCACCGGTAGATCGCGACGCCCTTGCCGGCGCGGAACACCTCGCGCTCGTCCACGATCTGGGCGGCGATGCCGGAGCAGCGTGCGAGGCCGAAGAGCAGCGTGTAGTAGTCGGAGTCGGTGAGGCCGGACGCGTTCAGGAGGGTCCCGCTGACGGCGTCCACGTTCGGGTAGGGGTTGGAGACCTTGGGGTTCTCCTTGAGGACCTTTACGGCCCGCTCGCGGAGCGCGAGCGCGGTCTGGAACAGCGGATCGTCGGCGCAGATCTGCTTGCCGAGGGCGTACTGGATGGTCGCCCGCGGGTCCTCGGCGCGCAGCACGGCGTGGCCGAACCCGAAGATGAGCTGCTTGTTGGCGAGGCGGTCGCGCACCATGGCCTCGATGGCATCCGGGTCGGTCGTACCCACCGAGCGAACGAAGTTCAGGCAGTCCTGGTTCGCGCGGCCGTGGCGGGGGCCGTACAGACCCGCCATGGCGGCGGTCAGCGAGGCATAGATGTCCGCGAGACCCGACGCCACGGCCTTCCCGGAGAACGTCGACAGGTTCCCGCCGCCGTGGTCCATGTGGAGGATGTAGAAGGTCCGGAGGAGCTTCGAGAGCTTCTCGTTGTCGGCGCCGGGGACGCCCATCTGATGGACGAAGTTCTCGACGAGTCCCAGCTCGGGCCGGGAGGGGATGAGCGGGCCCCAGCCGCTGCGGGCCCGGAAGATGGTGGCCACCAGCGTGGGCATCCGCGCCATCACGTTGAGTGCGTCCTCCTTGTAGGAGCCCGTCTTGTTGTTCATGCCGATGAACAGCAGCCCCGTCATGAGCCACTCCATCGGGTGCAGGTCCTTGGGCAGCCCGGCGATCCGGTCCAGCACGTCCTGCGGCACCACGCTCCGAGCGGCAAGGTCCGCCTTGAAGACCGCCAGCTCGGCGTCCGACGGGAGCGCCTTGTTCAGCAGGAGGAAGACGACGGCTTCGGGGTCGAGGTACGCCAGGTCACCGATGGGGTAGCCGACGTACGAGACGCCCGCGTTCTTGTCGACGCGGCTGGTGCGGACCGTGCCGACAGGGAAGCCGCGGAGACCCGTGTTGAGGTGCTTCTCGGTGATCTCGAAGAGGACGTCTGTTCCCTCGCTCATGGGCCTGTACTCCGGTGGTGCTTGAGGAGGCCCGGGTATCCGGCCGGGGGGGGCGATGCCATGCCTGCGTCCCTTGCGCCGGCGAGCACGCGATCTCCGCTGGAGGGGCCGGGATGGCGCCCGTCCCGGGCATCCCGGGTACCGGGGAAGTCCACCCGGCATCCAGCCGGGCGGTCCGCATCAGCCCTGGCCCCGCAGGCCCGCCTCGATCCGGCCGGACAGGTCCCGCTCCACGGCCTTCGCGGCCACCTTGACGGCGTTGCGGATCGCGCGGGCATTGGACCGGCCGTGGGCCTTGATGACGACGCGGTCGAATCCCAGCACCGGAGCACCGCCATACTGCTTCCAGTCGGTCATGGTCTTCAGCTGGCGGAGCCCCTCGGAGAGCATCGTGAGGCCGAGTCGATACAGGAACTTCCGGGCGTAGGCGTCGCGAGCGAGGTCGGCGACCACCTCGGACACGCCCTCGAGCATCTTCAGGACGACGTTGCCGAGGAATCCTTCACAGACGATGACGTCGACGGTTCCCCGGGGGATGTCGAGTCCCTCGACGTTCCCGTGAAAGTTCACCGAGCCCAGATCCCGCAGGCGCGCGTGCGCACCGATGATGGCCTCGGTTCCCTTGTTGTGCTCCGCTCCGTTCGACAGGAGGGCCACCCGTGGCTCGGGATTGTCGGAGATGATGTTTGCGTAGGCGGAGCCCATCACGGCGAAGCCGACGAGGTCCTCCGCCGTGGCGTGCAGGGTGGCGCCGACGTCGAGCATCAAGGCGAACGGGTCGCCCCGGGGTCCGTGGCGCTGCTCGGTGGGGTACACCGCGGCGAGCGCGGCGCGCCGGATCCCCGGGAGTCGCGCGAAGTGCTGGGACGCCGACAGGATCGTCGCGCCGGTGTGGCCTGCGCTCACGAGCGCGTCAGCCTCGCCGCTCTTCACGAGGTCCGCCGCGACGTTGATGCTGCACCGGGGGTTGGCGCGGAGCGCCGCGCCGGGCTTCTGGTCCATGGCGATAGCGCCATCGGCATGCACCACCTGGATCCAGCGCGGGTCGTGGCGGTGCTTGGCCAGCGTGGCCGTCACGGCATCGGCGGGTCCGACCAGGAGGACCCGGACGGGTCGCTCCTCGAGGCTCAGGCGGGCTGCGCCCTCGACGACGACCTCGAGTCCCTTGTCGCCGCCGAGTGCATCCAGCGCGACGCGGACGGGTTCGTTCTTCGGGTGCTGCATGGGCGGAGTCTACCGTCCCGGCTCGCCCGCACGGCCGAAAGCAGGGGCCCCCGCCGGGCGCAGGCCCAGGCGGGGACGACAAGCCGCCGCAATCGGTGCTACCGCGGCCAGAACAGGACGCTGCTGATCTCGTCGGTCGGGTCATCGAGCTGGGTGACCTTGATCCCGTAGTCGCTGATGCTGAACAGCTTGTCCTCGACCACGACGGAGCGCTTCATGTGGGCGTACCAGTAGTAGTCCTCGCAGTCGCGGTCGCTGCCGTACAGGCAGTCCGACGCGTCGATCAGGTCTTCATGGTCGACCTTTCCGACCTCCGCGATCCCGCTGTCCACGTCGGTGGCGTCGATGACCCACATCCCGCTGAAGCCGTCGTGCCGGCCCGTCGCTGGGTCATAGTCCACGGTGTAGACCGGCAGGTTCAGCACGCCCCGATGCAGCGTGAATGCGTGGTGGTCCCACAGGGAAAGCGACCACGACCAGTCATCCGAGTCGAGCTCGATGGACTGCTGCAGCTGGGGATCAGAGAAGTCCGACACGTCGAACAGGTTGACCGCGAAGCCGGTGATCGTGCCGTCATCCGTGCCCGCCATGCCGACGGCGAGCAGGTGGTCGTCGCCGTAGGGGTGCAGGTAGGTGGAGAAGCCGGGGATCTTGAGCTCTCCGACGACCCGGGGTGTGCTGGGCTTGGACAGGTCGATGGTGAACAGCGGGTCGATCCGCTCGAACGTCACGACGTAGCCCTTCTCGCCGAGGAACCGGGCGGACTGGATCTGCTCGTTCGGCGCGATGCCGCCGACATGACCGACCTCCTCCATGGTGTCTGCGTTCAGGACGAAGACATGGCTCGCCGGGTCCTCCTCCTCTTCGTCGCCGCCCCACCACCAGGTGATGTCGGTCGTCGCGGCGCGCAGGTGCCCGTCGAACTCCGACATGCTGAACTGGTTCAGCAGCCAGCCGTCGATCTCGCCGGATGCCTCATAGACCGTCTCGCCGCCGTCGAGCTTGAATCGGTGGATGCGGGTGCTCAGGTCCAGGTCGTCCCAGCCCCACCACCATGCCCAGGAGGTCTGGGAGATGAACAGGTTCTCCTGGGAGGCGTAGACGGTCCAGCCATTGGCCATGGCGCCCGTGCCGGACGGGGCGCCGCCCGCGTCTCCGTCCGAGAGATCGAAGTGGATGACGCTGAGGAGGTTGGGTGTGTTGACCTCTGCCGGGTGGTAGATGTCGCGGCAGCCGAGCAGCGCTTCCGGGGACGGGGCAGCACCGGCTCCGTCGTCGATGAAGCGCATCGTGAGGCGGTCATCGGGGATCAGGGCCACCTGGGCGGCGACCAGGGGCTCGAGGATGATGCGCG
>JAYYRS010000327.1:0-8161 GCA_036126975.1 Myxococcota bacterium | reverse complement strand
CTGATCCTCCTGTACGGAGTCGGCATCGTCATCTCCCGGCTGACCAGCACCAAGGAGCGCGAACTCGAGCCGGCACCGTAGCCGCCGACTCGCATCCGCCTGCGCCGGGCACCGCCCGGCGGGCCGCGCCGCTATTCGAGCTCGACCAGGACCGCCTTGGCGTCCACCAGGTCGCCCGCCGAAACCGCGAACCGCTTGACCATGCCGTCCCGCGGCGCCTTGATCTCGTTCTCCATCTTCATCGCCTCGACCACCAGCAGCGGCTCTCCCTTCGATACTGCGGCGCCCTCATCCACGAGAAGGCGGACGATGCGTCCTGGCATCTGGGTCTTCACGGTGCCGCCCCCAGCGGCGCCCGCGGTGCGAAGCGCCTTCCGCCGAGGGTCCACGACCGAGACCATGTGGGGAAATCCTCGGACGTCGACCTCGAAGCCGTCTTCGTCGTCTGTGATCCCTACATCGTAGGACGCTCCGTCGAGGAGAAGGGTCATGCCGCCCGGCACCGGACGCGACACCTCGACCTCCACCACGCGGCCTCCGTCCCGGGTGACCGCGTAGCGCGCAATCCCATGGGACTCCGTGATCAGCCGCACGTCGACGGCGTGCGTCTCTTCACCCGCAGTGACCTCGTATGTGCCCTTGCGTCCACTCATCGGAGGCTCCACTTCCAGCGGCTGCCGCGCCCACCGCCGTCGGCCCGCGGTTTTGCACGGTGGTCACGTTCGAGGGCTGCGACCGCCGCAGCGATGACGGCGACATCATCAAATCGCTCGGACGTCGTGAGCCGTTCCATCCGGTCCTCGTCGAGGTACCCCGTCGTGTAGTCGCCGGAGACGAAGTCCGGGTCCTCGAGCAGCGCCCGGAAGAACGGTATCGATGTTCGGACGCCCCGAATCCGGTATTCCCGAAGCGCTCTCGCTGCTCGACCGATCGCCGCACCGCGGTCTTCGCCCCACACGACCAGTTTCGCAATCATCGGGTCGTAGTGGATCGGGACCTCCGCGCCCTCGTACATGCCACCATCCACGCGAACCCACGGACCGGTCGGCTCCCGATAGCCCTGCAGCAGGCCGGGAGACGGGGCCCAGTTGGCGCCCGGATCCTCAGCATAGACCCGGAGTTCGATGGCATGCCCCCGTTGGGAAAGATCTTCCTGCGCAAACCACAGCGGCTCTCCCTGCGCCACGCGCAGCTGCGCATGGACGAGATCGACACCCGTGACCATCTCGGTGATCGGGTGCTCCACCTGGAGACGCGTGTTCATCTCGAGGAAGTAGAACGACCCGTCCGAGCCGTACATGAACTCGACCGTGCCGGCGCCCTCGTAGTTCACCGCCTTGGCGGCCTGCACCGCGACCGCCGCCATGGCCTGCCGCGTCGCGTCGGCGAGGACCGGACATGGCGTCTCTTCGACCACCTTCTGGTTGCGCCGCTGGATGGAGCAGTCCCGCTCGAACAGGTGGACGTGATGTCCATGGGCATCCGAAAGGACCTGGACCTCGATGTGCCGGGGATTGAGGATGAGCTTCTCGATGTAGACGGCGTCGTCTCCGAACGACGACGCTGCCTCCGACCGCGCCGCACGGAAGGCGCCGGCCAGCTCATCTGCATGCATGACGCGCCGCATCCCCTTGCCGCCGCCACCCGCCGCTGCCTTCAGCATCACGGGGTAGCCGATGTCCGCCGCGACCCTCTCGGCCTCCTCCACGGTCATCAGCGGCGCCGTCGTCCCTGGCACGATGGGCACACCCGCCGCCTTCATGAGTTCCCGACTGGCGGTCTTGCTCCCCATGGCGTCAATGGCGCTCGGCGGAGGACCAATCCATACCAGCCCGGCTGCAGATACGGCGCGCGCAAAGTCTGCGTTCTCACTGAGGAACCCGTACCCGGGATGAACTGCATCCGCCCCGGTCGAGGCGGCGACATCGAGGATCCGGTCTGCCCGCAGGTACGACTCGCTGCTCGGTGCAGGGCCGATGCAGACCGCTTCCCGCGCCATCCGCACATGCAGCGCGGTCCGGTCCGCTTCAGAGAAGACGGCGACGGTGTCAAGGCCACGCTCATGACAGCCTCGGATGATGCGGACGGCGATCTCACCCCGATTGGCGATGAGGACCTTGCGGATGGGCCTGCGGGTCTGCGTTGACATGCGGCGCAGGTAACACCGCCCACGGCCAGTCGGCAGCCCCGGTCCCGCGCCGCGCTATCATCTCCGGGCTGGAGGGCGGATGATTCGCATGCTGCTGGTGGTCGGTTCTGCTTCATGGCTTGCGGGCTGCGCCGACGCGGCCGACAGCGCGAGGCCGGGGGAGGACACCTCCCCTTCCGCCGAGCCGGACGCCGGCGGGTGTCTGGCCGAGGCGGTCGACCACTGGCCGGGCTGCTTGATCATCCAGCGCGACGACCCGGAAGGCGACGGCCGCCACTACACGGAGACACGCACCGCGTACGACGGAATCGGACGCGTGACGTCGACCGACCGGCGAGCCGCGCGGGATTACGACGACTGGGCGGTATGCGGGACGACCTGGCTGGGCGAATCAGCGGTGGTGGCAGAAGAATGGTGCGTTGGCCGGAGCGTGTTCTCCTACACGTGGTCGCATGACGCCGCCGGCCACCCAACGGGAAAAAGCTACGACGCCGGAATCGACGGCGTCATCGACCGGAGCTGGACGTTCGAGACCGACGAGGAGGGCCGAATCACGACGTCGAACCAGGACCAGGACCTCGACGGCACCACCGATTCAGTGAACACGTTCGACTACGACGCAGCGGGCAACGTCCTCCGGGAGGCATGGGACTACGATGCGGACGGGACCGAAGATTTCATCCGCGTGTACACCTATGACCCTGATGGAAACCTCCTGACAGAGGAGACGGACTCCGACGCAGATGGATCCCTGGACCAGGTCGTGACCTGGGCGAGAGACATCGACGGCAACCCCCTTGAGCGGGTCGAGGATGACGGAGCCGATGGTTCGGCGGACCTCACGACGACGTGGACCTGGGCGGACTGCAAGGTCCAGGAGGTCGAGGAGCGCGACGGCGATGGCAACCGGACCCGCCGCGCCTACACCTATGACGCTGCCCACCGACGGGTGCTTGAGTCCGTGAACTCCGACGGTGACAGCGCCCCCGACGCGACGAGCCGTTGGGAGTACCGCTGCCCGTTCTGACCCGGGGCGCCCCGCCCCCGCTCGGCGAGCGCGGAGGTCCCTGCCGCGAACGATGACGGCAGGGACATCCACATCCCGTCACCGGCCCTCAGGCGTGCGCCTCTCCACCGGCGGCCTTGGCGGTCTTGCGGGCTTCGATCTCCTTCGCAACCTCTTCCCGACGTGCCGCGATGTTGTCGGCGCCGAGCGCGAGGTCGAGGACATCTTCCATCCGGGAGCAGAAGTGCACCTCCAGCTCCGCCCGGATCTCCTCTGGGATGTCGGGGAGGTCCTTGCGGTTCCGTTCCGGAAGAACGACCCGCTTGATGCCTGCCCGATGGGCAGCGAGGACCTTCTCCTTGATGCCACCAACGGGCAGGACGGCCCCGCGCAGGGTCGCCTCACCGGTCATGGCCAGCTGGTGGTCCACCGTCAGGCCGGTGAGGAGGGACACGATCGCCGTGAGCATGGTCACACCCGCCGAGGGCCCGTCCTTGGGGACGGCACCGCTCGGGACGTGCACGTGGATGTCCGTCTTCGCGAACTGGTCCTCGTCGATGCCGAGATGACCCGCCGCCGACCGGATGTACGAGTGCGCTACACCGACGGATTCCTTCATCACGTCTCCGAGCGAACCCGAGAGCTTGACGAGCCCCTTGCCGCGCATCTTCGTCGCCTCGATGAAGAGGATGTCGCCCCCTGCTGCGGTCCAGGCGAGCCCGGTCGCCACGCCGGCCACGGAGGTACGCTCCGCGACCTCGTTGAAGAACTTGATCGGGCCTCGAATCTCTTCGACCTTGGCGGCGTCGATCACCGCCTTTCCTTCCAGGCTCTCCGACGCGACCTCCTTGGCCACCCACCGCATCACCGCGGCGACCTCCCGCTTCAGGGACCGCACCCCCGCTTCGCGCGTGTAGCTCTCGATGAGTACCCGGAGCCCCTCGTCGGTGAGCTCGACGTGCTCCTCGGTGATGCCGTGCGCCTCGAGCTGTTCCGGCACGATGTAGTTGAAGGCGATCTTGACCTTGTCCTCCATGGTGTACCCGGGGATCTCGATGATCTCCATGCGGTCCCGAAGCGGCGGCGGGATCGTGTGCAGCTGGTTCGCCGTCGCGATGAACAACACGCCCGACAGGTCGAAGGCGAGGTCCAGATAGTGGTCGGTGAAGGTGTCGTTCTGCTCCGGATCCAGGACCTCCAGCAGCGCAGACGACGGATCACCGCGGTAGTCCGCTCCGAGCTTGTCGATTTCGTCGAGCACGAAGACGGGGTTGTTCGAACCTGCCTTCTTCAGCCCCTTGATGACCTTGCCGGGCATGGATCCGATGTAGGTCCTCCGGTGACCCCGGATCTCGGCCTCGTCCCGCACACCACCGAGCGCGATCCGATGCATGTTGCGACCCAGCGCCTTCGAGACGGACTTCGCAAGCGATGTCTTGCCAACCCCGGGTGGTCCCGCGAGACACAGGATCGGCCCCTTCATGTCGTCCTTCAGCTTCCGGACCGCGAGGTACTCGAGGATGCGGGTCTTGACCTTCTCCAGCCCGTAGTGGTCTGCGTCGAGCTGCTCACCCGCGGCGGCGATGTCGAGGTTGTCTTCGGTGGAGACGTCCCAGGGGATGTCGCATAGCCAGTCGATGTAGGTGCGGCTGACGGTGTACTCCGCCGCACCCGGGCTCATCCGGCTCATCCGCTTGAGCTCCTTCAGCGCAGCCTTCTGGGCGTCCTCCGGCATCCGCGCCTGCTTGATGCGCTGCTTGAGGTCGTCGAACTCCTCCTGACGGTCGTCCGATTCGCCCAGCTCCTTCTGGATGGCCTTGAGCTGCTCGCGCAGGAAGTACTCCCGCTGGGCCTTGTCCATCTCGCCCTTGACCTCGGTCTGGATCTTGTTGCTCAGCTCGAGGACCTGGATCTCCTTGTTGAGGAGCGCGATGACCTTGTCCATGCGGGCGTCGGTCTCGAGCGTGTCGAGGAGGTCCTGTTTGTCCTCGACACCGATCCCGAGGTTGCTCGCAACGATGTCGGCGAGCACGCCGGGGTTGTCGATGGACCGGACGAGGAAGCTCGCCTCCTGGGGGATCTGCGGGGACAGGTCGATGATGCGCTGGGCGAGCTCGCGGAGCTCCCCCATTTTCGGTCCGAGGTCATCGGGATGGTCGGATGGCTCCTCGTACACATCGACCGTCGCCTTCATGAAGGGCTCGGTCTGGGTGAAGTCCCGAACCTTCATCCGGGCCTCGCCCTGGATGATGACGTTCAGCTTGTTCCCGGGCATCTTCACCGATTTGAGGATCTTGACGATGGTGCCCGTCCGGTAGACCTCGTCTGTCGACGGGTCTTCATTCTTGGCATCCCGCTGGGCGAGGATGCCCAGCTTCTTGCCAGCCTGGAGGGCCTCTTCGACCGCCTTCAGCGACTTGTCCCGCCCCACGTTGATGGGGAAGGCGAGCACCGGGAAGATCACGGTGTTGCGGATGGCCAGGATGGGGAGGTCCATGGAGGCGGGCAGGCTGCCGCCCTCTTCCGGGTTGTCGGTCGACATCGAGTCCTCTTGTCGGGAAGGGGCGCCGTGATGGCCTGGCCGCGGCAGCGCGCCAGGACCACGTCGCGCGAAACCTTATACGCGCCAGCATCCGCGGCAAGGTGCGCGCACCGCAGCGGCGGACAACGGTGCGCTGCCTTCGCGTCAGGGTCCCGGCAGCCGGCCGATCTCACGCAGGTGCTGCTCGTATTCTGGGATGTCCTCCCGGTCCCAATTCCGGGTCGAGAGATTCGAATCCGTGGGGCGCAGGCCGGGAGGCGGCTCGAACGTTCCCTGCAGGTCCCAGACGACCAGCGGCCCTTCCACCATCACGGGCGAACCCAGGGCCTCGGTCACCCTCGCCTGCGCCAGGAAGGGAGCCTGCTCGACCTCCTCCGGCGTCGCGGACCGGGACCACGGCCATCGATGGATGTCGCCATCGACAAGCTGCCGGTCCAGGACCACCCATCGGAAGCCCTCCGCTTCCAGACGAATCCGATCGCGCTCCTTGTGGGTCCGTACCGCGGACGGTTCACGCGTGGCCTGCCGAAAGCGTCGAACGAGGGTGTTCCGTAGCCGCCGCTTGAACCCCGCCGGCCAGAACACCGGCGCATTCTCGGCCATCCCTCCAAACGTGGGTTGACCATGCACGACCTGCCACGCGATGGATGTCCGAGCGAGTCCGATGGGGAGTTCGATCAACCCGCCCTGCGCCTCGCCCATCACCGCGTAGACCGAGGGAGCCGTGAGCTCGCGATGAAGCAGCGGGAAGGCCAGATGCCGATGCTGCTCCGCAAGATGGGTCGCCAGCAGCAGCAGCGGAAGGCAGGCTGCCGGCACCACCGGGAACCGGCGGGCTCGGATCCGGTCGAGTCGCGCGACCACCCCACCGATTCCCAGTGCCGCCGCCAAGAATGCAATGACCACGAGCCGGTACGGAAACCAGAGGCGGTCGAGGAACGGCAGGCCGTTGTACGCCATGAGGTACGGCCATGACCAGACCGGACCATCGCTCGCGTCCCCGACCGGCAGGACGGGCCCGAGCGCCAGGAAGAGGGCCACGACGCAGAGCCCCAGCCAGCGAAGCCGATCCCTCCCCAGCATCGCGGTGGCCACAAGCCCGGCTCCCCACACTCCGGTGCTGAACATCGGCTGTCCGCGGGTCTCCATCAGCCAGTAGCCATGGAGAGTCGCCGCCACGTTGTTCCCGACCGAAACCGGCTTGGCGAGCAGGCCGCCACCACCACCCAGGCCCGGCACGCTGCCTGCACCTGCCGCATCCACCATGCCGATCGCCGCCGGGAGCACAAACACACCGCACGAGAACCCTGCGCCCAGCCACCCAAGCACGAGGCGCCATCGTGGAGCCGGTGGGCGGGCCAGGGCTACGGCTGCGAGCCAAGCAAAGGCAACCGCCAGGAAATATCCACTGAACCAGTAGGTGGCGGCCTGGAGCGCCGTGAACAGCCCCGACAGGAAGACGGGGCGGGCGTGTTGCCACGTACGCCGCCACCCGTCGCTCGCGGTCGGCGCTTCCCCGATGCGCATGAACCACAGCACGGCCGGAGGCAGGAACCAGAGGAAGGCCTGCGTGACGCGCCCGGTCATCAGCTCGAACAGCGTGAACGGAGCGGTCTGCCAGAGCACGGTGGCGACCCAGGGCCCGACCCCCGACCCGAGCACCCGCCGCGCGAGCGGCCGAAAAGCAACCGCATTGCCCCAGAGCACGAATGCCACGAAAACAGGCTGGTAGCGGGGAAACCCAAGCGCGTTGACGAATGGCACTGCGAGCAGGGCGTCGACAAAGTTGTTGCCGGTGTGGGCAAAGATGTCCTTCCCCAGGGGATGGAACATGAGGTCCGTGAACGACGGGTCGCGAAGATGCTCGACGCAGTCCGCCACCCACCAGAAGAACCACACCGTTCCGTAGAGGTCCACGCCGTCTCCGACGACATGGCCATCGGTCGTCGCCGCACCGCTCACGGCAGCCACCGCCACGAGCATGAACGACAGCTGCTCGAGCCAGGAGGGCAGGACCGGGACATCCGTGGACACGCGCCCCTGTAATCAGGGACGCGCTAAGGTCGGAGCGACGGCCGCGGCAGGCCGGTGGGAGCGACCGTATGGAACTCTGGCTGGCCCTCACGCTTCGCGACCTCGGATTCCTCCTCTACGGCGGACCCCTTATTGCCTTCGCCGTCGTGATCTCGCTCTCCTCACGGATCCCCGGGCTGTCACCATGGGCCGCGGTACGGACCTTCCGCGCATGGGGACCGGGGCTGGGCCTGTCCCTGGGCGCGGCCGTCGCGGGGGGACTGGCTGCGCACTGGCTTGCGCACGGCTCGTTCACGTGGGCCTGGGACACCCCTCGGGCGCAGGTGGAGCTGGCCGCATGGCTTGCGTTCTTCGCGGTGTGGGTATCGAACATCCGCCTCGAGGTGTGGACCCTCCACTCCCTCCGCGCGCTGGACGCGGACGGGGAGGT